>CAYMAX010000021.1:0-23374 GCA_964388595.1 uncultured Muribaculaceae bacterium | reverse complement strand
AATGATAAAAATCGTATATGACCTTTTGAAAGACAAGCTCAATATTTCAAAACTAACCTTCAGCAGTGGAGTAAATTGTGCTTCTGAAGTGTATGAGACTAAGAAACATATTGAGAGATGTCCTCTATGCGGCGTAGCATTGAACGAAAAAGGTGTGTGCCCAAAATGTGGCTATAGAAAAAAATAAACTCAAAAAAATTTGACTCGTCCCTTAGGTCATAGTATATCTTTGCATCTGTAAACTATCGCGAAGGTCTACAGTAATGAACACTAACAACAAATTTAAAATCGGAGAATTTTCAAAGCTCAATCGTATTACGGTAAAAACTCTTCGGCACTATGAAGCAATCGGATTGCTGTGCCCCAATGAAGTGGACGAATGGACAGGGTACCGTTATTATGATGCATCTCAATTTTAGAAATTAAGTACCATTCTCTATCTTAAGCGTTTGCGCTTCTCTTTGGAAGAGATACGAAATATGTTTGATGATGGTCTTGAAGTACCTTCTTCAGATATTATTCTGAAAAAGATAAAGGAATGTAAAGACGAACAAAAAGTTGTAAAATGGCAACTAGACGAATTGAGTGACTTGGAAAATTCTCTGAAAAAAGGGACTAAAATGGAAAAAGTATTTATTAAAACGTTACCTGCTGTCATTGTCGCAAGCTACAGAAAAGTTATCAAAGATTACGACGAGTTGTCTTATCTGTGTTACCGAGTTATCGGACCTGAAATGGAAAGATGTGGCTGCACTTGTAAAGATGTCTCCTATTGTTACACTGTGGAGCATGATAAAGAGCACAGAGAGAAAGATATTGATGTTGAGTATTGTGAAGCTGTCGATAAATCTTTTCAGGAATCTGATTCTTTGAAATGTAAAAAAGTGCCTGAAGTGAAAATAGCAGTTTGTATCCGTCATATTGGGAGCTACAACAATTTTCAACAATCTATGACACTCCTTATGAACTACATTGAGAAAAATAGTTATCACATCATTGATCATCCGCGTTTCTCATATATAGATGGTCCTTGGAACAAAGAGAATGAATCTGAATATCTGACTGAGATACAGATACCGGTCCGGGTAATGTAGAGTTTTTGTATACTTACCTTAAATTCTGCCCATGAAAAAACATTCCCGTTTATCATATTTGTAACGGTTATTTTTTCATTGTTATCGGCCTGCTCAAAAAGTGATAACAATCCCATTTCCCCAATGCCGATACTCAGTGTTTTGATGACATCTCCGCCGGGATTGCAGCGCTGAATGCCCATAAGGTTAAGAGTTGACTTTTCTTTTTTCTCTTCTTAGTGAATCTTCAATTATCCACTGAAGTTGGCCGTTAACACTCCTAAACTCGTCAGCAGCCCACTTCTCAACGGCCTCCAACGTGGATGAATTTATTCTCAGAAGAAAACTTTTGTTTTGGTCAGATTCCTTACTCATGATGTTACTGATGCAAAGTGCCTGTATTTATTACAGGAGATGCAGATTCATCTGCACACAGGACCACTAGAAGATTGCTGACCATGGCAGCTTTCTTGTCATCATCCAATTCTACAACATTTTTCTCAGCAAGTTCATCGAGAGCCATTTTAACCATTGTGACAGCACCTTCCACGATCTTTTCACGTGCGGCAATAATAGCTTCGGCTTGTTGACGGCGGAGCATTACAGCTGCGATTTCAGGTGCATAGGCAAGATAATTCAATCGTGCCTCTATTACCTCTATCCCTGCCATGGAGAGGCGTTCATTAAGTTTGTCTTCCAATTGTTGATTTATCTCATTCCCACCTTCGCGTAGAGTGAGTTCCTTCTCATCACCAAGCGTATCATATGCATATAATCCAGCAACTTGTCTGAGAGCAGCATCGCTTTGTACCCTGACAAAATCTTCGAAAGCATTCATTCTCAGATTGGCACTTGTGACTATCTGACCCTTATTGTTTGTTGAAATGACCTGGGAGTCAATATCAAAGAGTGCTTTATATATGTTGTTGACTTTCCAGACCAGGACAAGTCCTATAAGGATAGGATTACCATTCTTATCATTGACCTTGATAGGATTTACGTTTAGATTGCGAGCACGAAGAGATACCGCTCTCTTTGTAAGAAATGGATTTACCCAGCGAAGACCTGTTTTTGTATAGGTACCGCGGTATTTACCAAAAAAGAGCATTGCGCGAGCTTGATTTGGTTCCAGCATCACCAAACCAAAAAAAGATATAAATGCACAAAATGCTATAAATGCGCTAAAAACAGGCACGATGTCATAATACAAACAAAATGGGAATTGTGCCAATAGCAATAATAAGATAAACAACATTAAAAATCCATTAATATTGCATCCTTTGAAAGTGAATTCTTTATTTTCCATCTCTATTATTATAATGATATTATTTTGATAGCACAAAGGTAATACAATATTAATTAAATCAAAAAACTATTATATTTGCTACGATTTTACTAAAACACCACGATGTACAAAAACCTATTGGACGACAAACTCAAAACCTTTGACATCCCCCAAAAATTAAAAGAGAACAACATTTATCCCTATTTCAGACCCATCTCGAGTGAACAGAACACAGAAGTGATAATCAATGGGAAGAAAGTGCTAATGTTCGGTTCTAATTCTTACCTCGGTCTGACCAATCATCCCAAAATAATTGAAGCGGCTGTAGAAGCTACTAAAAAATATGGCACAGGATGCGCCGGGTCTCGTTTTCTAAATGGTACACTCTCCATTCACGAGGAGTTGGAGCATAAAATTGCCAAATTCGTTGGAAAGGAAGAAGCTATCGTTTTCTCCACCGGATTTCAAGTCAACCTCGGAGTAGTATCATGTCTCACAGGCAGAGGAGATTTTATTATTCTTGACGAATCTGACCATGCATCCATCATAGAGGGAAGACGCCTGTCTTTCTCAACTACTTATAAATACAAACACAACGACGTAGAATCTCTTGAGAAAGTGCTCAAGCGCTGTCCTCGCAATAAGGTTAAACTCATAGTATTCGACGGGGTTTTCAGTATGGAAGGAGACATCGCTCCACTGCCCGAGATTGTTGAACTTGCACATAAATATCAAGCATCCATTATGGTGGACGAAGCGCATAGTTTTGGCGTGTTTGGGAAGAATGGAGCAGGTATATGCAACTATTTCGGTCTCACCAAAAAGGTTGACCTGATAATGGGTACTTTCAGCAAATCACTCGCTTCACTTGGTGGATTTATTGCCACCGATTCGACCATAGCCAATTACATCAGGCACAATGCACGTTCTTATATTTTCAGTGCAAGTGCCACCCCTGGTGCCATCGGAGCAGCCAATGCAGCTCTTGACATCATGATGAACGAACCGGAAAGGATTCAGAACCTGTGGGATATCACATATTACGCTTTGGATAATTTCAGACGCATAGGTGCAGAGATAGGAAACACAAGCAGCCCCATTATCCCACTCTTCATACGCGACAACGACAAGACTTTCTTAGTAACTCGGGACCTGATGGAGGATGGCATTTTTGTCAATCCTGTTATTTCTCCAGCAGTAGCTCCCACAGATTCTCTCATTCGTTTTTCGCTGATGGCCACCCATACCAAAGACCAAGTTGATCGTGCTGTTGAAGCCATTGAAAAAATCTTCAAAAAGTACGATATCATCAAATGAAAGGGATAGTTTTCATAACCGGTGGTAGCTCAGGTATCGGACTTGCTACTGCCAAACTTCTTGCTACTGAAGGATATACAGTATATGCAGCATCCAGAAGGGGAGGAGAAAATGTCGAATACCCTTCTTCCGGAGGAAAACTAATCTCTCTGCAGCTTGATATCAACGACGAAGCACAGTTGCAAAGTGCTGTAAATAATATAGTTTCTGCGGAAAAACGAATTGATGCGGTCATTTGCAACGCAGGAAACGGAATTGCGGGAGCTGTGGAAGACACCACCATCGAAGAGGCACGATATCAATTTGAAACCTCATTTTTCGGCACCATCAAGACTATTCGTTCAGTGTTGCCTTTTCTCAGAACGCAAGGCTTCGGCAAGATTATAACTCTCTCCTCCGTAGCAGGAATCATCCCCATCCCATTTCAAGGATATTATTCTGCCGTCAAGTCCTCCATCCTGCATCTTACCAAAGTAATGAAAATAGAATTACACCCCTTTGGCATAGACTGCTGTTCCATTCTTCCCGGTGACACGAAAACAGGATTTACAGCCAATAGAAAATATGTCGCTGCGATGGACAATGAGAAGTCACCATACTTTGAGACAGCTCAACGCTCTATCAAAAAAATGGAAAAAGACGAAATCAACGGAGTCCCCCCTGAAAAAGTCGCCCACGCAATATCCAGTCAACTCAAGCGCAAACACATGTCCACAGTAGTCATCCCCGGCATCGATTACAAATTTTTTGGTTTCCTCACCCGTATTCTTCCCACCAGATTATTTCTATTTCTTCTCAGAAAGATATATGCCTAATCCTTTTTTTTGGATTTGTGATGATATTGATTACTTTTGCAATCCCAAAAGTTCAAACCATTGGAGAGATGCAGGAGTGGTTGAACTGGCACGCCTGGAAAGCGTGTAAACCTCTAAAGGGTTTCGGGGGTTCGAATCCCCCTCTCTCCGCAAAAGCAATGAAAAAGGCTCCGACCAAGTCGGGGCCTTTTTGTGTCAAAGGGCGTTGAAAGCTCGCTTTCAAAAGCCCTTTAGCACAAAAAAGGGGTTCGCTTCGAAGAAGCAACCCTTTTTTCATTGCTTTTAAGCCCGCCCCGCGCAGCGGCAGGGGAATGCCGCAGGCCCAATCCCCGCAAGCCCGCCCCGCGCAGCGGCAGGGGAATGCGCAGCGAAGCGAGCCCAATCCCACAAGCCCGCCCCGCGCAGCGGCAGGGGAATGCGCAGCGAAGCGAGCCCAATCCCCGCAAGCCCACCCGCCAATCAACCAAGCCATTTGCAGCCCATCGTCAAATTGAATTCTGAGACTGGCGAGCGAAGAGTCGAGCCTCGAAGAATCAATTGCCGTGGGCAACCAAGAACAGATTGCCGAATCAGTCAGTCAATCAAGCCATTCGAGGCCCATCGTCAAATTGAATTCTGAGACTGGCGAGCGGAGAGTCGAGCCTCGAAGAATCAATTGCCGTGGGCGGTCAATGATCAATTGCCGTGGGCAACCAAGGATAGATTGCCGCAGGCGCAGGGGAATGCGCAGCGGCAGGGGAATGCCGCAGGCCCAATTCTCCAGAATTTATTCGGCCATCTTCTGATAGTACCTGAGTTGATGACCTTCTAGAAGCTCAGGATGAAAGATATACACCAGGTCGGCTAAAATATAGTCGGGATGCAACATAATATCTCCATAATACTGAGTGGTGACAGTGTTGCAGGTATAAACATTGTGATTTTTAAATGGATCAAACTCTGCGTAAAGAGGGTTCTCTGCTAACAAGTCCTGATATCTCATCGCTCTATCCATATCATACTTCATAACCCAGACATCAGCATGCATGGCACGATCCAATACAGTTTCAAAAGACATCGGAACACTCCCTTCTGAAGAGATATCGTTAAAAATATATTCGGCACCTGCATCGGAGTACATCCTCACCATATAACTTTTAGCCCCCGGGAGAAACCATGTGCTCCCATATTTCCTCTCAGTGAGAAGTTTAGGACGCGTAGGTGAACTTTTGGAAAGTTCTTTCAGGCTATTATAACTATTCGCTGTCGAAAGAAAAATCGAATCTGCCATCGCTTCCTTTCTGAGAAGCAATCCGTAGAAACGAATCCACTCAGTGCGACCGAGAGGGTCTCTTTCCATATAATCAGAAGCTTGAATGATGGGAATACCTATCTTCTGAACCACTCCAAACCCGACATTTTCGTATGGAGAAGCAATAATTATCTCCCCTCCACAAGCAATAATCTTTTCAATATTGGGAGATGTCGCCTGGCCGAGGTCTGCTATCTCTCCCGCATCTACACGGGCGCGAACCTTCGGAGAGATGATATACTGAGGCTCACATACTCCCACAATATCATCTGCAGCTCCCAGCTCTTCGATTACCGAAGAATGCACATAAGTATAAGAGATGATGTTTTTAATCGGCACTTTGATGATTTCCCCTTTCGGAAGGTCTGTCGGCAGAGGGGAATTGCGGTCCACCAAGAGATATGTAGTCAGCAGCTGTAAAGTGTCCCACGGATTTCGAAGGTCGACTTTGATGTAACCCTCACAATGCTTGATGGTCAGGTTTCTGGCATATATCAGAGTATCGTGAATGGCATCTTGACTTAGCGAGATCTTGCCGTTATGTACATCCCGGCAAGAAACAAGCGAGATTACAGCGACAGATAGAAGAAGTAACCGTTTCATTTTGACTTAGTGGAGAACGGCTTTTCTCAATTCGAAATTTTGTCCCAAATATTTCCTGCGCACTTCAGGATTGTTGGCCAGCATCTCTGCCGTACCGCTTTCGAGAATGGTCCCCTCGTACAGAAGATATGCTCTGTCTGTGATGGCGAGAGTCTCGTGAACATTGTGGTCGGTAATGATGATACCGATATTTTTGGTTTTTAAATTGGCTATGATATGCTGAATATCCTCTACCGCTATGGGGTCAACCCCGGCAAACGGCTCGTCCAATAATATGAACTTGGGATCTATCGCCAGAGCACGCGCTATCTCGCACCTTCTTCTTTCACCTCCGGAAAGCTGTATCCCCAAACTTTTACGCACTTTTTGGAGGCCGAATTCGTCAATGAGGGATTCAAGCCGTTCCATCCTCTGTGCCTTGGTCATTTTGGACATTTCCATCACAGAAAGGATATTGTTCTCAACGCTCATTTTGCGAAATACGGAGGCCTCTTGAGCGAGATATCCGAGTCCTTTCTGAGCTCTTTTGTACATAGGGAGAGTGGTGATATCTTCATCGTCAAGAAAAATATGACCTTCGTTGGGCTTTATAAGTCCGGTAATCATATAAAAAGAAGTGGTCTTTCCTGCGCCGTTGGGACCGAGAAGGCCTACTATCTCGCCCTGTTCCACTTCGATGGAAACCTCTTTGACCACAGTTCTGATACCGTATTTCTTAACGAGATTGGTACAATAAAGTTTCATAATGATATATAAAATTAAATGACTCCCTATTTAAGATGGAGGTCAAGGTCATTTTTCAATTCCTTAAGCTCTTCGTTATTGTCTAACATGAAAGCAGCCTTCTGAGTCGGCATATAAAGTTCCTTTTTGTCACCTTCATTGTCCTTGCCAGCATCGTAGATGCCTATTTCGAGATAAATCTTGTGATTACCAGTCTCTTTGCGAACGAAGTCGGTAAATCTGTTGAGGCATTTCTCTTTTATCCATGCCTGCTGAGCAGAATTCCCAACAAAGAAAGTGACACAATATTTATCTTGGTCAATATTCAAGGGATATTGGAGCAAAGTCGTGCCCATAACTTTTCTCCCCGCTTTTATCTCAAGTTCTGCAAGCTTCTTCCATACAGCGTTGAATCGTTCCAAGTCAAAGGAAGAGTCCTGATGTGAAGGTTCTGCTTGCCCATTGGGGTTATCGACCTTCTCCTGTGCCTGTTTCAACATCTCTTTCAGCGAAATGCTGTGCTGGGAAGTCTTGGGGGCTTCAGCAATCTTGGGGGCTTCAGCAACTTTCGGGGCTTCAGCAACCTTCGGACTGTCGGCAGTTATGGAAGCGTCAGCAGTAGTGGAAGCATCCGGAGTCTTATGGCTGTCTGCAACAGTCGGAGTATCAGTAACTTCCGTTGCTTCAGCGGCCTTGGAAGTTTCTGCAGCTTTTGGAGCAGCCTTGGTATCATTTACGATGGGGGCACTCAATAAAAATGCAAGTTTCATCAATGTAAACTCTATCAGAAGACGTTGGTTGCCGCTCTGACGATAATTCGCTTCGCAGGCTGTAGTGATGCCGAGTGCATTGAAGATAAACCCTACAGAGCATTTCCCTGCCTGCTCTTTATATCTGTCAATAAGGGTGGGAGGAAGAGAAAGAAGATATTCTGATGAATTATTCTTGCAGACGATGAGATCTCTTAAGTGTGCGCTCAACCCCGAAATGAAATGAAGAGCATTAAATCCCTGAGCAAGTATTTTGTCAAAGGCCTTTAGAGAAGAGATATAGTCTTGAGCAAGAGAGTAGTTGATAATATCGAAATAATATTCATAATCAAGCACATTGAGGTTTTTGATAACTTCTTCGTACTTAATCTCTTTACCGCAGAAAGCGACTGTCTGGTCGAAAAGCGTGAGGGCATCTCTCATCGACCCGTCAGCCTTGATGGCAATGATGTGGAGTGCATCTGAATCTATGGTAATACCCTCTTTCATAGCTATATCTGTAAGATTCTTGACAATATCCGGGATGGTGATTCTGTTGAAATCGTATGTCTGACAGCGTGATAATATGGTGGGTAGAATCTTATGTTTCTCTGTCGTGGCCAGTATGAAAATAGCATGGGCAGGAGGCTCCTCAAGAGTTTTAAGAAAAGCATTGAAGGCGGCGGCAGAGAGCATATGCACTTCATCGATGATGAAAACGCTGTATTTTCCTATCTGAGGGGGGATGCGCACCATATCGGTGAGATTGCGGATGTCATCGACAGAGTTGTTGGAAGCGGCGTCCAATTCGTGGATGCAGTAAGACCTTCCCTGTGCAAAAGAGAGGCAGGACTCACATTCACCGCAGGGCTCCATATCTTTTCCCGGGTTTAGACAATTGATGGATTTGGCAAAAATACGCGCCGTACTCGTCTTCCCTACGCCTCGTGGACCGCAGAAGAGGTATGCGTGTGCCAACTGCCCTCTGATAATGGAATTTTTAAGAGTGGTGGCTATGCTTTCTTGCCCGATAAGGCTCTCAAAGCTGTCAGGTCTGTATTTTCTGGCTGATACGATAAATTGTTCCATAGTTGACAAAAGTACATAAATTAATTAACCTGAGATACTCATCTTGCGGTATTCTGCCGGTGTCATACCATAAACTTGTTTGAAATTTCTTACCAAAGTGGCCAACCCTCCAAATCCGCTTTTTTCAGCGACCATCTCAATAGAAAGGTCGGTACCTGAGAGTAATTCGGAAGCCCTTATCAGCCTGAGTTGGGTGATATATTTGGTGAGTGTGGTATGACGATAATAGTGCATTGCTTTGGAGACAAGATTGCGATTGTAGCCTATCTCCAGACACCATTGATCGAGATTTAATGTGCTGAGATATCTCTCTTTCCTATCTATTACATCCAGCGTAGCTTCATAAATCTTCTTAAGTCTCGGATCTTCTCCCGATTCTTCGGCTTGACCGATATTCTCACCATGCATAAACTGGAGTTGACGAATCTGCTGCACCATCTTTTTGTTTCGGCTGCGAGTTTTAAACCACATAAAGATAAAAAGGGCAGAAATCAGCAAAATGCCGGCAATAATGGCAACATAGAGCTTCAGTGCAGAGTTTTGCCGCAAGATGGTCTTTTCCTTCTCCTGTACATTATAAATGATGGAGAGCTCAAGGGCATTGTTCTGAAGTATTTTCTTGTTCTCATTATCTTTCAGAGATAACACTTTGCGTTCGGCAAGGAAGGCTTGTTTATTGTCTCCAAGCACATTGAATGCTTCTGAAAGGGCTTCCCAGCTACTGATGAAAGAAGATGACAGTGTGTCTCCTCTTTTGATATCGTTGTCAATGTCTTCTTTGGCAATATCTCTTACAGAGTAGAAATCTCCTGAGGCTTTATAATATTTTAAAAGAGATTGGCGAATCGATTTGTTGTAGGGGTATTGATAAATCTCAGTGGCAGGGAAAATGGCGTTGGCCATATCGGGACGTCCCACAAGAATATAGAGGTAAGAAGTGACTATCTCTATATTGCACAACATCTGGTTGAATATGACAGATGGCATTTCCCGTTGTTCGCCTATCATCTCTATCTTATCGCGGCTTTCAAGGGCATATTTAAGAGCAGTCTCATAATCACCTTTTTCGTAGAGGATTTTGATAATAAAGGACAATATGGCTGTCTGGTAGCTATATCTGTGATTCTCGTCATATTCACAAGATGATTTCTGACTTATTTTGTACCCTTCAATCGCTTTTTCGATGGCATTGTCCGAATAGCCCATATTGTACAGAGTCTGAGCTATGGAAAGGCGTAGATATCCTACCGTGACATAGTATCCTCCCACTTTCTCACAATAATCGATACATCTTTCGGCATATTGAATACTATAGTCGAAGAAATTGGCGTGAGAACAACATATTGACAGAGATTGAAGAATATCGATGGTGGCCTTCTCGGGATCTTGAGCATATTTATCGCACAATTCAAGGCATTTCTCTCCAGAGGCTATCATCTCTTCATAGCGACAGAGGTAATTGTAGCAATTCATCCTCATTTTCTCGCAGTTGAAGGGGGTATCGAGTCCCAGACTATCTATTTCGTTAACTACTTTAAGACAATATTCGGGTCTTGTGTAGATAAGAGAAGAAAGGCTTTTAATATCAATGCCAATGGTATCGGCAACTGCTCCGCGAGCAGAGGCGCAGAGTGGAAAAATCGAAAGTAGTAAGGTGAGTATTAATTTTCGCATTTATGCACATTGAAACTGTACAAAAATACGAAAATGTTTTCTATTTGGCCCCAGCTGCAACGAGAACTTTGACTATCTTTTCCAGAGGGTCTCTTTGGGCAATCTGAAGAGCTGTCCCTTTCTTCCCTTTGAAATTGACATCTATCCCTTTGCTGATTAAAAGCTTTATTTTGGGAACATACTGATCCTGAATGTCGTCTCCTTGAATATATGCATTGTGAACATATACGCAGTCTGTGATCAAAGTGTTGTTGCCATCCTTATCTTTGTGATTGACATCCATCCCTTTTGACAGGAAATAACTTACGAGATTGGCATCGACAGCACTAAATAGGGGGGTGGCGCCATAGTCGCTGACGACATCTACTTTAGCTCCGGATGTAACAAGAAATTTGGCAATATCCAATGTGCCTGCCACGAACAAAGGGGTATGATTGTTCATTGCAGGGATATTGACATCTGCTCCATATTTGACTAAAGTCTTGCATCTTCCGAGTTGTCCCTCCTGGGTAGCATAGAAGAGTGGTGTGACTTTGTCGTAGTCCTGTAAATTGAAATCTGCTCCTTTCTGATGCAATAAATCGGCTATTTTATCAAATCCGGCTTGAGAACCCTTCTTGTGCCCGCTCAAAATATTGAGGGCAGTCTGTCCCGAACAGTTTTGAAGATTGACATTTACCCCTGCATTGATAAGCATTTCTACGAGGGGATAATTACTCATCACAGCTGCTTCTAAAAGTGCATTTACCTTGTCGGAAGTGAGCTGAGCATCGAAATCATAACCGGCCGACTTATAAGTATTCACCATATTCTGAAGATCTTTTCTGGTCACAAAAGAAGATTCTATCAGTTTGATGGCGGCATCTCCGAGATTTTGCTGACGGGCTACAGAAAGTGTCTGATTGATTTCTGCCTGTGTGGGAAGAGTGGCAAATAAATCAATCCAGTGGATAAATGGAGTAGTTCCCTGAGATACAATATTGATATTTGCACCACCATCAATGAGTGCCTTGGCCACATCAGCCTTCTTAGCATAAAATAAGGCAGGTTTATCTACTACATTGGGATTGGCCCCCTTTTTAAGGAGCAGCTTGACGATATTGACATACCCTGCATTTGTCGCTACCGCTACCATGTTTTCTCCCGAAACGGCTACGGCATTGACATCGACACCCGCGTCCAAAAGAGATACGATTTGTGATTCATTGTTTTGAAGTATAGCCATTTGCAGCGCCACTTCCTGAGTAGTGGGTTTTTTCCTTTTTTTCGCCTGAACGAAAATAAGGGGAGTTACAAGTAAAGCGATGACCAATGCAATAGTAATTCGTTTCATAATATTATATTTATTTATTGCGAAGTTGGCTTAAAAAACTCAAAGTGAGATTTCAAATCGGCACAAAAAAGGAACAAATCGGCACGATTCTCAAAACCGAATAGACCTGATAGGATAATAATGGGATAATTATTATCTTCGCAATTCAAAAAAATAAGGTTAATGAAAAGGTTCGTTATTTTAGTATTGATTGCAATATTGACTTCTGTCTCTGTTAATGCCCAACCCACAAAGTTCGCTGATAAGAAAGTCCCTCCGAGAAGAGAAAATCTTAAAGATTTACCCGGAAAAGTGACCAAAATCGTTCTTTTGGGTGACAACTCAATAATGGATCTCATGATAAAAGATGCTGTCGACAAGGGATGGTACATCTCTCCGTTCGAATTTTGCTCGCTCAGCGATTTTGCAAAATATAAATGCGATACCAACTATTACTTCCTGATACGGGTCAAAGGACTTCACAGGAAGGAGAAAGAACCTGCCATGGAGTTTCTCTCATTGATTAAAGGCAATCCAGAGGCCAACAAGGATATGAAGAAAATGCCCGATATTCTCACTCTTCCTCTTATCCCCATTGGAGATGAAGAAGGGAGGGTTTTCTCTTTTATTCCTTCATACATCAGCATAATACAAAATCATATCCAGAAAGTTATCGATAAAAATCTGTACGCCTACCTTGGGACAAGTTTCTATGCAGATGCCATTAATCATGCAAAGGATAAGAAAATTCTTTTTTTGGAATCTGATTTTGCTTTCCCCGAGACAGCACAGGACCTCAGCAAAGATTTTTCTGATAAAGCTCAATTTGTGACTCAGGATGCTATGGAAGATAGTATTTCGAAAGCCACCCCTGCCACTCTTGTCTCTTTGGTTCTTGCACCAAATATCTCTCAGAAAGGTTCTTATTGTTACAAAATGCTTATCAGTACTGATACCAGAGAACTTTATTACTATCGTAAACATAAGATTACCAAGAAGAATAAAGCAGGATTTCTGAAGGAAGATTTGAAAAGGATGTCCATTCCTTTTCTTGTAAGTAATGGCAAATAATATAGTTGAAGGGGTAAGATTTGCTTTCAAAAGAAGCAATTCCATCGTCGCATATTGTGCGATGAGTGTCAATACCGGTACTCGCAACGAAGGTGGCAAGCACCAAGGTATTGCTCATTTTACCGAACACATGATTTTTAAGGGTACAGAGACACGTAGTGCCAACACCATCAATTCATATATAGAGAAGCTCGGTGGCGAGCTTAATGCATATACTACCAAAGAAGAGACTGTCATTCATGCCACAGTTCTAAAAGATGATATTGCAAAAGCGATAGACCTTCTTATCGAGCTCTCTTTTCGCGCCATTTTCCCACAAAAAGAGATTGAAAAAGAGCAAGGGGTAGTCACTGAAGAGATTATCTCCTACAAAGATTCTCCTTCCGATCAGATATTTGATGATTTCGAAGAGTATATTTTTGCAGGGTCACCGCTTTCTTCCCCTGTTCTCGGGAAGACCTCTTCTTTGAAAAAAATAAAAAGAGAGGATTTGTTGGATTATTATCACAGAATGTTCGTTCCACAGAATATGACATTTACAGTGGTAGCTGACCTCGATGAAGAGAAAGTCCTCAAAATCCTACGCAAGTCATTATTAAAATATGCTCCTGCTCTTTCAGAAAATATTATCTCTGGAAATGAGAAATTCCCTGCAACTTCTTTCCCCCCTTTTTCCAAAGTATTGTTACGCAGAAATCATCAGGCTCACTGCATCATAGGAGCTACAGCCTATTCTCTTTTTGAAGAAAAACGTCTTCCGCTGATTCTCCTCGTCAATATACTCGGAGGCCCTGCTGCCAATTCCACTCTCAATCTGCTCCTTCGTGAGAAGAAGGCTCTGGTATATGGGGTAGAAGCTTCATATACGCAGTATCTTGATACAGGGGTGGTTTTTATTTATTTTGGATGCGATAAGGATAAACTCTCCAAATGCATATCTCTGGTAGAAAATGTTCTGAAGGATGCACGTGACATCGATATTTCTGAAAAAGCTCTGAAAGATGCAAAGAAGCAGCTTTTGGGACAATTGGCTATTGCAGCAGACAATGGAGAGTCACAAGTGCTTTCTATGGGGAAAAGTCTGAATGTCTTCGGCAGAATCCTTGAAATGGAGGAGACAGCAGCCAAGATTAATGCCATCACTCCATTGCAGATGAGAGAAGTAGCTAAGGAGATTTTTGCTGAAAAACATCTTTCCAGATTGATATACAAGTAGTGAAATAATGAATAAGGAGACCATCAGCAGCGCATTGGAGTGGGTAGAACGAGAAACGAACCTCAGAACCAAACAGGGGAGGATGCTCTCCAACGGAATTCAAGGGGAGATGCTGCAACTCCTTTCTCGGATGATACAGCCTTCGCATATTCTTGAAATAGGGACTTTTACAGGATATTCCACTATCTGTCTTGCTGCAGGACTTGCTCCGAAAGGCCATATCGACACTCTGGAGATAGATGATGAGCTTGAGGATATTATCAGAGAGGGTTATCATAGAGCCGGACTTACAGATGTGAAAGGGGAGAGTGACAAAGTCCGATTGCACATCGGAGATGCGAGAGCCATCATACCTGCTCTTTCAAATGTTTATGACTTGGTCTATATAGACGCCAACAAAAGAGAATATATCGATTATTACAATCTTGTTTTCGATAAGGTGCGTGCCGGTGGATTTATCCTGGCAGATAATGTCCTATGGAATGGAAAAGCGATAGCAGGTGCTACTCAAGGCAATATCAAAACCAAATCTATCATATCATTCAATGACATGATAAGTCAAGACACCAGGATAGATTACATAACCTTTCCTGTCAGAGATGGACTGAGTGTGATAAGAAAAAAGTAATTAGAGAATGCTCATATAAGCATTCCACTTGTCATAATAGAGGTTGCCTCCTCTCCATTCGACCTCTCCTCCTCTGAGAATCACTTGATTGGAACGTGGAAATATCTTAAGTGGATATAAATCTCCGTCAAGGCCTGTAGAAGTTTGAAAACGATAAGCATCGATGCCTCTTGTGAAGAAATAGAATACATCTTGGTTGGACTTGGACTCAAGTGCATCCACTATCTTTTCTCCCCGGGGGAAATGTGTTTTCATCTCTTCGGGAGTAAGAATTCTGCCAAAAGAGATATCCGAAGGAACCCAACCGATTTCTTCATAATAGACTTCTGCCCAGGAGTGACGACGTGGTCTGTCGGGATAAGTGGTCCAACCGCTGATGACCCTTGCAGGTATGCCCAAATGTTTGAGCAGTGAGACATACAGAATGGAAACGAGAGCGGCATTCCCAGATTTACGTTTGAGAACATATTCAGGAATGTTGGGTATGAGGGAATAATCGTAAGAATTGGCAAAGGGGATATTGTCGCATATCCAATTATAAATAATCTTGGATTGAAGATAAGGATTGCTCTCTCCACTTACTAACGAATCGGCAAGAAACTTCAGGGTGGCTGAATAATTAACATCAGAAGAAGCTAATGTGGTATTGTTGCGGTAGATGGAACTCCACCTTTTGTAAGGAGCGATGGATTGAGGATCAAAGCGATAGTAGATATTGGAATTGGTGTAAGATGCCTCATACCAGAATTCCGTGATATTGTCTTTGACCGCAGGCTTTTCCATATACAGAGTGGTATTGGCACTTCCTGTGGGAGAGATGATATAATCATCCTGAGAAGTGGCAACTATCTTTATGTTTTGGTAGGAAGGGTTATCATTTGAAATAAATGGAAGCCAAACTCTTATCATCTCGCCGTTGGGAACGCTGTTGGCTTTGACCTTGATGGTGTATCTTATTTTGAAATTGGTAGGATTTACCATCACTTTTTTACTTCTACGCGAATCATTCACCACTTTGGACGCATTGAAATAAATCATGGAATCGACAGGAGACACACGCCTGCCGAAATTTAAAAAGTAAGTATCACGGGCATCTCTGCTTACAGACACCATATTGCCGGCGGCCGAGTTGAAGTATTTGATATCTCCATCTATGGAAGTGTGCTCAAGAAGATTATCATCTTTCCATCGTTGTATTTCGAGAGGGGAAATACCGGGGTAGTAATTATTTACTTCCATCATTATGGCAGAATCGCTTTTGCTGAAGGCATATTCCATCTTGGCCATCTTGAAAAAGCGATCATTAATCTCGAGAAGGTCTTGACCATCAAGCTTCTCAGTAGCTATTTTGTATTTGAGATTTTGCTTTGCTACTGAGAATTCTCCTCTCTCTATGAGATCGTCAATATAGGACAATGAGAGCTGACCTTTAGTAAAAAATTGTCCACAACTTGTGACAGTTATGGACAATATCAATATATAAAAGAGTTTTTTCATAGGTTAGGACTTAGTACTATTTCACACGTTCTCCGTATGTACGGTCCGTGGTATTGACTCTGATTTTCTCCCCCTGATTGATAAAAAGAGGGACCATAATCTGAGCACCGGTCTCTAACGTTGCTGATTTCAAAGCATTGGTGGATGCGGTATCGCCTTTGACGGCAGGCTCTGTGTAGGTAACTTCAAGTTCTACATAAGTGGGAAGTTCGCAAGTGAGACATCTTTCTTCATCTGCAAGAAACATCATCTCGACATTCTGACCCTCTTTCATAAGATCTGCGTTCTCCACCATCTCAGGCTGAATGGATACTTGTTCATAAGTCTCGGAATGCATGAAATTATAGCCCATATCGTCTTTATAGAGATATTGGTAAGGTCTTCTCTCCACATTGATGAGATCTATCTTTTCCCCTGCTGTGAATGTTCTTTCTAAGATTTTTCCATTTTCGAGATTGCGGAGCTTGGTCTTAACAAAAGCAGGACCTTTGCCCGGCTTGACATGCTGAAACCAAATAATAGAAACGGGTCTACCTTCATAGTTGAAATATAAACCATTTTTAAAATCGCCTGTTGTTGCCATAAATGTAATGCTATTAAGAGTGCGCAAATATAGTAATTATTCAAGAAATAGTCTATTGTATTTCAAACAAATCTCTATCAGGCCATTGAATTTTGGAAGAGGCCTTGCGATACATCCCTTCGATGTATTTGGTAAATTTAGACCCTTTCCAAGAGCTGGTGTTGGTAATAAACATCCAGATGGTCCCGTCAGGGAGGGATTTGACCACTGCGCTTGTGCCTGCAAGTGTCCCTGTCCTGACCCTGCCGTAAGATTCTCCGGCTCTTACCCAACCGATAGGATGATGATATTTGTCATAGCTTGTCATCTCTGTGCTACTTTCCTGAGAGATAACATCTTGTATTTTATCGTCTCCGTCTATTGCCGCCACAAATCTGACAAATTCACTCGGTGAAGCTACCCACGCACCTGCTCCCAACAATCCCTCTACATTCGTGCCGCCATATCTTCGTGACAACGAATCTCCGCTATTGTTGTAAGCGAGCACAGGCTCAGCGTCGTGTGTCTCGTAGTAGCGCACTTCGTTGGGATATTTGTCTGTATACATATTGCGGGCGAGATGCATATCATAACATCCTGCTCTCTTGAGAAGTTGACTTTGGCAATATTCTTCGTAAGGTATCCCGCTTTTGACTTCAATTATCTTTGTCAAAATCAAATAACCGAGATTGGAATATCTGTATCCTGTGCCCGGGGCATAGCCGAGTCGCTGTGTGAGGGCATATTCTATCACTCTATCCATATTGGGTACGGTATCCAATTTCTCCCATATCATTATCTCTCTGGTAGTAAATAGAGGATCGCCACGATACATTGTAAATCCCGCTTCGTGTCGAAGAAGTTGATCGACAGTGATATTTCTGATACGTTTGTCGGTTATTCTGCTGAATTGTGGGCAGTCAAGGATACCTCCGTCGCCGAATACCTTATCCTGAAGAGTCAGAAGAGAGTCATCTTTCATCTTCATAATGGCGGCAGCGGTGACAAGTTTGGAAAGAGAAGCAAGTCTGAAGATATTACCTACATCCATTTTTACATTTTGCTCCTGGTCAGCCCAGCCATACCCCTTGCTATAAACAAGTTTGCCGTCACGTATGACGGCAAGACTCGAACCCTTTATCTCCCATCTGCGCATAAATTTCTCTATGGAAGCATCGAGAGATTTGGTCTCTTCAATATTAGACAATTCGTTGGATAGTAATTGATTGATTGAAATCAATTCTTTTTCATCAATAGTCTCATTAGAGGAGAGTATCTTCACTTTTGATGCCTCTCTCCGTGGGAAGAGAAGCACCAAAGCGAAAATAAATATTGCTGCGAAACAGATCGCGGAAATTCTCAGAATTGTCTGTTTGCTATGAATCGACACGATAAGATATTATTGTTTTGGCTTCATAAGGAAAGTAATCTCATTGCCCTGAGAGAGTATCCCTGACAAGAAGGAAGAGATATCTTCTGCAGTGAGAGAATTGGCTATCTTTTCGTAATCGGCGTCTGTGTCGATGTTATATAAATTTTTATTTGAAAGACATTTCTCCCAATAAGAATTGGTTATTCTTTTTTCGGAGATACTTTTCAGTAAATTTTCCTTGGCTTTCTGAAGATGTTCTGAAGATGGACCTTTTCGGGCAAGTTCGTTGAATTGATCCTTAACTAATTGAGTCAATCTTTCAGCCTTTTCGGGGTCAGTTTCAAAGATTATTTGCAAGATAAATTCATTCTTGGGCAGCGGATTGATAATACCCAGGAGAGTGACACCGTATGTGCCACCTTCGTCTTCTCTGATAGACTGTGTGTAGACCATATCAAGGATGTGAGTGGTAGCATCCATCAGAATGAGATTTTTAGGGGTAAAAGATTTGTCTCCTGTATAGACGACAAGGGAAGTAACCTTTGGAACAGCCATTTTGACCTCAAAAGGATGATTGATAATCCCCTTAGCCATGTCAAATGGATGATCAATAATCTTAGTGGTTTTTTTACCTATAGGAAGAGAACCTATATATTTCTCTACGAGAGGTTTGAGTTCATCAGTATTGACATTTCCTACTATGGTGACGGTGGCACCGGCAGCATTGGAGAATAGAGTTCTCAAGGATTTTTCCATTGAAGAATAATTAAAATTATTGAGAGCTTCTTCACTGATTAAACGCAATCTGGGATTATCTCCGTAAATTACTTCTGAAGATTCCTTCATAACATAATATTGTGGTTGGAGAAGGAAATTTGGAATTATGGCTTTGAGCTGGTCAAGTGCCGGTTTGAATTCGCCTTCTACGAATCGTGGAGAGGTGTAACTGAGATATAGAAGCTGGAACATAGTCTCGATATCCTTTGGCGAGCAGGAAGCATTGAAACCATGATAGAAATCATTGATGAATGGAGAAACCCTGGCTATTTTGCCGGTAAGCATCTTACTGAGAGTAGTGGCAGGGAATTTGGATATTCCGGAGGTTTGGGAATACATGTTGACAAATGCATCCAGAATATTTGGCAGTTCTGAAGTCTCTATCAGAGAACAGCCGCCTGCATTGGTGATTTCAAGAGAGACTTCTTCTTTTTGAACATCACTTGGTCGTACGATTACATTGATGCCATTTTTGAGTTTCCATTCCACTGAAGAGAAAGAACCTGATGTTTCTTTCTTGATTTTGGAACCTTTCAGAACAGTGGGATCAAGAAGAGGTTCGAGAGCTGCCTCCTGAACGGGAGCCTTGATGTCGGCAGCAGCTGCTGCAGCGATGGCGGTGGTAAACATATCTGGAGTGGGTTGCTCCAATCCTTCTTTTTCCAAAGATTTATATATTACCACTGCATTCGAATCGAGGTTGAGTTGTGATGCGAGTTGATTGAATTGAGCCAAAGGAAGTACTGACATATATCCTGTAGCCAAATTATACTCATATTCGGGTGTCATATAGGGATACCCGAAAAGAAAATTATAAATCAGAGGGTTTACGAGTTGAGAATTGGATCTGCTTGAAGCATTGTCTCTTCTTCTTTCGAGATTGCGAAGAAGATTGGTCTTGGTACGTTCAAATTCTCCTTCGGTAAATCCAAATCTTTTGACTTTTTGAAGTTCTGTCATCATGGCATAAAATGCATCTACGGCTGCCTTCCCTTCACGAGAGGTAATATTGCCTTTAAAAGCATCTTTTGCACGACAGATAGATGTAAATGAAACATATGCCGAGAGGAAAGGAGCATCGGGCTGGCGAGAGATATCGGAAAGTCTTTCATTGATCATTGAACTCATGATATCTTTCATCATCTCTGTAAGATAGGCAAGTCCCAGTGGTCTGTACTGAAGTGGCATGGGGTCTTCTTTGAAATAAACAGAGACTGATGTCTCGGTAGCTTCCGGGTCGGTAATCACGGCTACGATAGGCTCGACATTATTTGGTATTTCCGGTAACACCTTAGGCTGCGGATTGACAGATGCAGGGATGTCTGCTAATAATCTCTTAAGTTGGTCCTCTATGGCGTCTACATCAACATCACCGACTATAATGACTGCCTGGAGATCAGGTCTGTACCATGTAGTGTAAAAAGATATAAGTTCTTGTGGGGGAAAAGTCTCCAAATTATCTTTAGAACCAATGAGAGTGCATTCTGCATATTTTGAACCTTTGTAGAGGTAAGGAAGTTCACTTTCGTGCATTCTCCAATCGGAGGTACGGATAGTTCTCCATTCTTCTACGAGAACACCTCTTTCCTTCTCTATCTCTACAGGATCATTGGAGACAAAATGAGAGTAATCGTGAAGAACCAACAGCGCTGTATCAATGATGCCCTGACGTGTGAGGGGAATATTGTTGAGCATATACATAGTCTGTTCTACTCCGGTACCGGCATTGATGTTCTCTCCAAATTTGGCACCTACGGTTTCGAAGTAACTGATAATTTGCTTATCTGGAAGATTTTTGGTGCCGTTGAGGCACATATGTTCAAGAAAATGTGCGAGGCCTGACTGTGCAGGTGTCTCTTGGATGGCTCCGGCATTGGTGACAAGATAAAATTCAGCTCTGTCGGCAGGCTTTTCATTGTGCATGATGTAATAAGTCATGCCATTGTCAAGATGACCATATCTGACCGTAGTGTCATTTTGCAGGACGGATCCGGGATTTACAATCTGAGCAGTGGCACAGAAAGTGAATGTCAGAAAGAGGGAAATGATAAGTAAAAAATATTTCATTTTAGGAATTAGTTTAAAAATTATATAATGTGGGTGTTAATTAAAGTTCTCCTATTGACTTGAGATATTTTGTGTATGACAATTTGTATTCAGCCACAGCTTCGATGTAGTCGCTTTTGGCTTTACTCCATTGTGTCTGTGCTTCCAGTACATTTACGAGAGTTTCCATCCCGACCTCATATTGGTCTTTGGAGACTTTCAGATTGGTCTCGGCATTTTCGAGTGATATCTGAGTAAGCTCCACCTGAAGTCGTGCATCTGTGAGAGCGAAACGATACTTGGCATGTTCGAGTTCCATCAATTCTTCCAATCTTTTCAGTTCATTGATAGAAATTTCTTTCTCTTTTTTGGCAGATTTGACTTTGAAATACCCTTCTCCCCATGCAAATAATGGTATCTTTACCGAAGCCATAGCCTGGAAACCATCGTTGTCGAGCAATAATTGATTCATGAGTTTAGTTCCCTGTGCATATACATTGAAATCGAGGCCGCGAATGTAACCGTAATTGGCCATTATACCTATCTGTGGGAGAAATTCTGAACGGGTAAATGCTATCTCTTTGTTTTTCAGTTCAATTTGTTTATTGAGCAACTGATAATCGTATCTGTTTTCAATAGAGCCCTGGTCCAATGGTTTTTCTTCTGATATGGTGAAATCTGATTGGTCCACTTCCACATCGCTGTTCAATGGAAGCCCTACATAATTGCAAAGATTCATTTTGGAAAGAGTTTTCCCATTTTTTGCTTTGGATTGCATGAGTTTGGCGTTGTTGATTTGGACCTGCACTTTCAAAAGATCATTGGAAGTGGCCATTCCTACTTCCACTGCATTTTTAACGATGACATACATCTCATCGACAGTTTTTCTAAAGTCATCAGCAGCATCATTGAGAAGGCATGTTTTGACATAGAGCCAATATGCTTCATCGACTTGTACCACTACTTCCGACTGATTCATCTTGGTATTGAGAGAGGCCATCTGAGTCCCAATTTTGGCCATTTGATAAGCAGATACTATTTTCAATCCCATAAAGATGGGCTGCTCCACTTTGACTCCTGCAGTAAAAGAATTGGAGAGACTCATAGAGATGTCCATAGGGGGGATCATGGCGTACTGATTAAAAACGGGAGTGCCATTGTTGTAGACGATGTTGCCGTTGAGGTCTCTCATATAATCGGGGACAAGGTCTCCAAATTGATTTTTGTAGATGGGAAGTGCCCCTCCTGAGAAATTGTATTCCAAATGGGTAGAGGAGTAAATATACATCCCATAACCTGAAAATTTGGGTAGAAATTTGGCTATGACGGCATTCTTGTCGTATTTAGTCTTTTCCTCCATCATTCTGGCTCCTTTTATTTGTCGGTTGGAGTCCAAGGCCATAGCTCTGCACTGCTGAAGATTGAAGTGGTAAGTCTGTGATATGCCTTTTACAGAGAAAGAGAGAGCTATAGAGATAAAAAGGATATATTTTGTTATCAGTTTCATGCTCGTTTGATTTTAAAGAACAAAGAATAAAGAACAGGGAGAAAGAGCAGGGTAATGAGTGAGCCTACAGTAAGACCGCCCATAATAGTCACTGCAAGTGAACCGAACAAGGGGTCCCAGAGTAGAGGGATCATACCTACTACTGTGGTCATCGAAGCCATCATCACAGGGCGGAAACGTGACAAAGTAGAGTCAACCAATGCCTGGTATTGGTCTTTTCCTGTGCCGAGTTGGCGATTGATTTCATCTATGAGTACAATACCATTCTTAATCATCATACCGATAATACCCAAAGAGCCGACTATGGCAACAAACCCGAAACCAAGCCCCGAAGCAAGAATGCCGAATACCACTCCGACAGCTATCAGAGGCAGACAGCAAATTATGATGAGAGGTTTTTTGATATCTTTAAACAATGCTATCATAATGAGTATCATCAGGACTATTGACAGAGGAACATTGGCGAAAAGATATTTGGTAGATGTCTTGCTGGCATCATATTCTCCAAGCCATGTGAGCTTATATCCATCTGGAAGTTCGATGGCCTCAATATCTTTCTGAATAGCTTTTCTTGCTTGTGCTGCGGTGTATTTGGAAGTATTGTTGCACTCTACCTTTATGGTTCGTTCTCCATTCCTTCTACATACCACTTGGTCATCCCAACGTATTGACACTCCCTTTGATACTTGATTGAGAGGGATAGAACCTATGGTGGATGAGATTAAATCTTCTTCGGTAATCATCCCCAGCATAAGTCCTTTGATGGT
>CAYMAX010000020.1:0-24191 GCA_964388595.1 uncultured Muribaculaceae bacterium | reverse complement strand
TGGCCGCTCAAATCTTATTTTACATATTGGCCATGGTGGGCACATACCTTGCCGGTAAACAGATAAAAAATATATTTTTTTATATCCCCTACTATTTTCTTTTTATGAATATAAATGTATTTCGTGGTGCCTTTTATTTATACAATAAAAAGAATAACGATGGTACTTGGGAGAAATCTTTAAGAAAATGAATGCTAAAAGAAGATCTGACAATATTTTATTGATTATCAGTCTGATAATGATAATATTATCTATCATTAATGCTGTTTTTGTCACTTATCTTACTACTTACACCTTTATTCTGCTGTTAATTGATTTCATTCTTCTGATTTGCTGGACATTCAAAAGAAGAGCTTTCGCCTTTTCTATGCTGGCTGCCTGCCTGTCTCAATTATTTTTTGTTCCGGCAGTCATCAATCTCAATTTTTTAAACACTCCTTACCAAAGGGAAAATTCGATAAGAATTGCCTCATACAATGTTGCAAGGTTCCATTTCGACTATATGGACACCGCAGAACAAATCCTTTCGATTATGGAGAAAGAGCGTGTAGATGTAGTTTGTTTTCAGGAATTTGTCGAAAGGTCTCAAGAAAATGTCGACTTCGTTAAGATACTCTCCACCTATTTCCCATATAACTGTATTCAAGAACAGGAATTTGACAGGTCATCAAGGCTCGCCATATTTAGCAGATATCCCATTGAGCATTTCAATAAAGAGCTATTCAGAAACAATCTTAATAGTTCTATGTTTATTGATGTGACAGCCAATGGCAGACCTCTTCGTATTTTCAACAATCATCTTCAGACTACCGGTGTTTCACAAAATATGAGTCATGGAGAAGAGGCTGCCATCAGCGGAGCACTTAAAAACTCCCAAATCCGCGAACAGCAGGCCAAATATGTCGCCTATTCAGTGAATGCCACATCTTCCTCAATAGTACTGTGCGGTGACTTCAATGACATTCCCACATCATATAGTTACAGAGTCATCAACAGAACTCTTAAAGATGGTTTTAAACAAGGGGGTAGCGGACTGCCATCCACTTTTATAGGAAGATTCAAGAATTTACTGCGAATAGATTATATCTTCAATTCAAAAGATATGAAGTGTACCAAATATACAGTAGTAGATCAAAGATTTAGTGACCACAAACCTGTTATTGCTTCTTTGGAATATCAAAACTAAATGTAGAGCCTTTTCCAACCTCTGATGTCACTTTCAACTGCCCTCCATTTCTGATAATAAATTCTCTGGTCAGCATCAAACCAAGTCCTGAACCACTTTCATTTTTGGTTCCTGCCGTAGTAAAATCTACCCTGCCAGACTCAATTTTATCTATTTTATCTTGGGTCATACCACAGCCTTGGTCGATAACATCAAAAGTCACCTTGTCAGGCTGATCTGTCATCTGAACCACTATCTCTGAACCGCTATCGCAAAATTTGATAGCATTGGAAAGCAAGTTCCTGAAAACAGTTTTCATCATATCAATATCCACAATCAACTCGATTTTTTCTTGAGGATATTTGGTAGTAATAGTGATGTTCTTGTTTTTAGCTATATCTGACTGTATCTCAATTGCACTTGAAACAAATTCCACAACATCCACCTTTTGTGGAATGTAATTTATATTACCTACCTGACTCTTAGTCCATTTAAGGAGATTGTCAAATAGAGTAAAAGCATCTTCAGAGATGGAGTTGGCTGTTTCGAGCATATCTTTCAACTCATCATCGGCCTGAGAGAGTTCTTTCACTTTGGGAGTCACATAGTTCAAAATCATTCTGATGGTGCCCAATGGAGAACGCAAATCGTGAGCTATCACCGAATACAATTTATCACGTGAAGAGATTGTATTTGAAAGATCTTCAGTCTGTTTGAGAATAATTCTCGTAGAAGCTACTACTGAGAGCTGAAAACGTATTCTCATAAGCAGAACTTCGTTATTAAAAGGCTTCGATACGAAGTCATTTGCACCGGCTGCAAAACCCTCAACTATATCTTCATTATTGTTAAGAGCCGTCAGGAGTATGACAGGAAGGTCATTTAGATTAAGGTCCTGTCGGATATGTTTACAAACCTCCAACCCACTCATCTCAGGCATCATCACATCGAGCAGCACCAAGTCGGGACAATCCTTTTGAATTATCTCAAGAGCCTCGGGACCACTGCTCGCAGTCACCACATTGTATTGCTGGCGAGAAAGAAGCGCTTTAAGTAAAATAACATTCGTAGGAACGTCGTCAACTACCAATAATTTAAACTCTGAAGGGTTTATATTCATAATGTCTTAAAATAATCAATTGTTTTCTGAAGTCCTTCCCTCAACTCGATGGTAGGTTGCCATGAAAGCTGACTTTTGGCAAGAGAAATATTGGGCTGTCTCTGCTTGGGGTCATCTCCGGGGAGAGGATGATATACTATCTTGGATTTGGAATCACACATTTCTATCACCATTTCCGCCAACTTCTTGATAGAGAATTCGTTTGGATTGCCAAGATTGACAGGGCCGATGAAAGAAGAGTCGCTGTTCATCATCTTAATCATTCCCTCTATC
Organism: uncultured Muribaculaceae bacterium; assembly: GCA_964388595.1. Classification (GTDB taxonomy): domain Bacteria; phylum Bacteroidota; class Bacteroidia; order Bacteroidales; family UBA932; genus CAYMAX01. Next base: position 21,633 of record CAYMAX010000020.1, on the reverse strand, counting down.
AGATCATCAATATACATAAAACTTCTGGTCTGAAGGCCAGTCCCATAAATCGTGATATCCTTATTATTTATCGCCTGAAGGATAAAATTTGAAATAACCCTTCCATCATTGGGCTGCATGTTGGGGCCATAAGTATTGAAAATCCTTATGATTTTAATCTTCGTAGCAGATTGACGATGGTAATCCATAAAGAGAGTCTCAGCACATCTTTTACCTTCGTCATAACAGGAACGAATCCCGATGGGATTCACATTTCCCCAATAAGATTCTACTTGAGGATGAACGAATGGATCTCCATACACCTCACTTGTAGAGGCCTGAAGTACAGTTGCAGAGACTTTGGTGGCAAGATCAAGCATATTGATGGCACCCATCACTGATGTTTTGATAGTCTTGACCGGATTGTGTTGATAGTGGATAGGTGAAGCAGGGCACGCAAGATTAAAGATCTGATCTACTTCTGCGTGATAGGGCTCTGTAACATCGTACCTCACAAGTTCAAAGTGAGGATTGTTGATTAAGTCTATCACATTACTCTTGTCACCGGTAAAGAAATTATCGAGACAGATGATATCATTACCCATATTCAACAACTTCTTACAAAGATGTGAACCTATAAAACCGGCACCTCCGGTGATCAGTATTTTCTTATTCATTTATTATTGGTTGCTTACCTATGCAGTAATATTTAAATCCTTCGCGAGTTACTTCAGTGGAATCGTATGTATTACGACCATCGACGATAATATTGTCATTCATCAGTTTCTTGACTTTTGACCAATCGGGGATTCTGAACTGTTTCCACTCGGTGACTAAAGCTACTGCATCTGCCCCTTCCGCAGCATCATAAATATTGGAGCAGTACGTTACTTGGTCCGGGAAAACAACTTTGGCTGCTTGCATTGCTATCGGATCGAACACCCTGACATGTGCACCAGCCTCCAAAAGCAATTTTATGGTGACAATAGAAGGAGCTTCCCTCATATCATCTGTACCAGGCTTGAAAGAGAGTCCCCAAAGAGCAATGGTTTTCCCTTTCAAATCAGACTTAAATGCCTCTTTAAGTTTCCTAAATACTATCGTTTTCTGGTAATTGTTAACTTCCTCAACTGCAGATATTATCTGCATCTTATAGCCGTGGTCTGCAGCAGTCTTCACTAATGCTTTTACATCTTTTGGAAAGCAGGAACCACCATATCCACACCCGGGATATAAAAATTTGGAGCCTATTCTGGTATCTGAAGCTATACCTACCCTTACTGAATTGACATCTGCTCCAGTAAGTTCACACAAATCAGCGACTTCATTGATAAAACTAATACGGGTGGCAAGCATGGCATTAGCCACATATTTGGTCATTTCTGAAGATAGAATATCCATGAAAATGACTCTGTAATTGTTGAGAAGAAATGGCCTGTATAGAGAGGACATCAATGATTTGGCGCGCTCTGTCTCTACTCCTATCACCACTCTGTCGGGAGTCATAAAATCTTTGATGGCAACTCCCTCTTTCAAGAACTCAGGATTTGATGCAATATCAAATGGAATATCTACTCCCCTTTGAGCAAGAATCCCTTTGACAGTCTCTTTCACTTTATAACAAGTACCCACAGGGACAGTACTCTTGGTCACCAAAAGAGTATATTTATGGACACTCTCTCCGAAAGATGAAGCCACTTCCAATACATATTTCAAATCAGCACTACCATCCTCTCCCGGAGGAGTACCAACGGCGATAAAAACTATCTCGACATCATCCAAACAATCTTTCAGCTCAGTAGTGAAACTAAGTCTGCCATCAGCAACATTTTTATCTACTATGAATTGCAGGCCGTCTTCATAAATCGGAAGAATTCCTTTATTAAGATTATCTATCTTGACCTTATCAACATCTACACAATAAACTTTTGCCCCCATTTCGGCAAAACAAGCACCGGAGACCAAACCAACATATCCGGTACCTACTATTGCAATATTCATTATTTTACAAATTACTTGTGGAGATGGGCGGACTCGAACCGCCGTCCAAACACAGCACCCAAAAGTTTTCTACACGTTTAGTCCCTCTTTAATTGTCGGGGAATGACTGCAAAGTGACACGCTATCATTTCCTTATCCTCTAAATCTTAAGATACATTAGAGAAATCAGTATCAGCAGTTGGCTTGAATGATACCCCATATGCCGAACATAGTCAACTTAAAGTTCGGCGGGATACTCGTCGCTTCCGCCCTGGGCGGAGCGATTAAGGTAGTTGACTCAGTCAACTACGCAGCGAGTGCATAATTATTGTTGCCGTTTAAGGCTTGAGATCTGATATTTGCGAGCAAAATCCCAACGCTCGACGTGCTTACCTTCCGATGTCTTGTGCTGTCAAAACCAAAACATCCCCGTAAAAACAAGCAAATTTAATAAAAAAACCGAAAAATACTATTTTGCGTCAGGATAAGCTATCCTTTCGTGATAAACCTGAGATATGTGATTCTTGAACATCTCTTTGACTTTCGTGATTTCACGAATAGAAATATCAGCATTAATAAGCTGTGAATCAGACAGCCTGCTGGCTATGATAGAATCCACGAGATTTGATATGCTCTCGGGTGAATAATCTTTGAGCGAACGTGAAGCAGCCTCTACTGCATCTGCCATTAACACTATTACCTGCTCTTTGGTAGTGGGAAGATCCCCGTGATAGGTAAAAGGTTCCTTATTGTCGGGGTCCCCTCCTGATTTGCAATATGCAGCATAGAAATAGGCTGTAAGGGTACGTGCATGATGTGTTTTGATAAAATCAATGACCACACCAGGGAGTTTGTGCTTCTTGGCTATCTCCACTCCATCATCAACATGGCGAATGATTTGTTGAGCACTCTCGATAGGCGAAAGATTTTTGTGATATTCTATCCCCGGAGCCTGATTTTCGACGAAACATTGAGGATTCCTTATCTTCCCAATATCGTGATAGAGAGCCCCTACACTCGCAAGCATCACATCACCACCTATCTCGCGGGCAGCAGCACCGGCCAAATTAGAAACTTGAAGTGAATGTTGAAATGTCCCCGGAGTCTTTAATGCCACCTCTCTCAAAAGAGAATTATTGGTATCAGACAAATCGACAAGACGAGAATTGGATACAAGAGAAAAAGTCTTTTCAAACAGGAACACAAGAGGATACGCAGCCACTACAAATAAAGCATTAGCAGCCAAATACAAAATATACTTGAGGTTGAATGACAACAGCGTGCCATCGTAAGAGAGTCGAATGCCCACAAAGAATGACAATAACCCGAAGAAAATGAAGAAAGAGTTAACGAATTGAAGCCAACCTCTGTGAAGATAGTAGAAAGAGACAAGAGCTATGATTCCGGCAACAAGATTGAGCAAATAGAGTTCAATCGCATTTTGAGATAGCAAAAGAAGTGGAAGCAGCATCACTGCATAGAGTGGAAACGTGATAGACTGTTTGAAAAATGATACCAGATAAAGTGCAAAAACAGCATATGGCACCATATACAGAAATGCAGGATTAATGTTGCGCACCACAACAGTGACTATGAACATCAGCAGAAATAGCGTGAGAATAAAATACAGCTTCCTAATCTCAACAAATATCTTGATATCGATAAAATAAATGACGGCCAACAATGCTGCAAGGATGAACAGCGATACAATGGCATGACCTGAGAGAAGTCCTGCATAAGAGCCTGAATAACCATAACTTGCCGCATATTCAGCTTTGAATGAATCAAGCAATTGCTCTATCTCGGCAGTAACAATCTCACCTTCAGATACAATAAGCTGTCCGGTATAAATCATCCCTTTGGTGGGAGAGATATAATCAACAGCCTGTTTATGAATGAGGTCTGTCTTCTTCTGATCGTATATCAAATTGGGGATTAAGTAATCTGAGAGATGATATGCTGCATACAAAGAGTCAACATTGCTATCGGGATATGCTTCTGAAAGTTTGCTTTTGATGAAAAGCTCTGCACTATGAATATCATAAATCTCAGAAGATGGAACTTCGGTAGCCCTTTTATTACGCTGCACAATCACCATCCTGTCTGATGAGAAATTCTCATCGATGACAGAGACTAACCCAACATCATAAATTCTTTTGAACAATTCTGCTGTAAAAAAGAGAGCATGCTTATCGAGATTTTCATCAGATTTGAATTCATCCAATTTGCCTCGTATTTCTAATGACACACCAGCATCATAATCGTAATAGGGCACTATCTGAGAAGCATTCTTCTCTTTCTCTTCCAGAAGATCTGCTTCAGACTTGAGAATGGGAAAATCTATGGGAGCCAGCAAAGTCTCATAATTCCAGGGACGTCCTTTCTGATATTTGTATTTAAAACGTCCTTCGTTAGGGAAAAATAGCAGAGTAATAGCCAATGCTATAGCAAGTGCTATGTATATCCTTGGATTCTTAAGACTTTGGACCCTATCCATGACAAGAAATATTAAGCGTCAATATTGGCGTATTTGGCATTGGCTGCGATAAACTCTCTGCGAGGAGGTACATCATCTCCCATCAGCATAGAGAAGATACGATCTGCTTCTGCTGCATTATCTATGGTCACCTGGCGGAGGAGACGGGTATTGGGATCCATTGTAGTATCTTTCAACTGCTCCGCATTCATCTCTCCAAGACCTTTATATCGCTGGATGGTAACGCTGTTTTCAACACCTTTTCCTACAGTAAGAATAGCTTTCTTCCTCTCTTCCTCAGTCCAGCAATAGACCTCTTCTTTGCCTTTCTTACTCTTGATTCTGTAAAGAGGAGGTGCAGCTATATATACATATCCGTTCTGAATAAGATCGACCATATGTCTGAAGAAGAATGTCAGGATAAGTGTAGCGATGTGGCTACCATCGACATCGGCATCGGTCATTATGATAATCTTGTGATATCTCAGCTTGGAAGTGTTAAGTGCTTTACTGTCTTCTTCAGTACCAATGGTGACACCGAGAGCGGTATAAATATTTCTTATCTGTTCGCTTTCAAGAACTTTGTGCTCCATAGCCTTCTCCACATTAAGAATCTTTCCTCTCAAAGGAAGAATAGCCTGAAAAGTCCTGTCACGTCCTGTTTTGGCTGTTCCACCTGCAGAGTCTCCCTCCACAAGAAAGAGTTCGCATTTGGATGGATCTCTGTCAGAACAGTCTGCGAGCTTACCGGGGAGCCCGGCACCCGACATCACTGTCTTTCTCTGAACAAGTTCTCTCGCTTTGCGGGCAGCATGACGAGCGGTAGCCGCTAAAATCACTTTATCCACTATCACACGGGCATCTTTAGGGTTCTCTTCAAGGTAGTTTTCCAAAGCAGATTTGGTAGCTTGAGACACCGCAGCATCCACTTCAGGATTGCCTAACTTGGTCTTGGTCTGTCCTTCAAATTGAGGTTCGGCTACTTTAACTGAAATGACAGCTGTAAGTCCTTCACGGAAGTCTGAAGCATCAAGGTCAAATTTGAGCTTGGATAACAGACCATTCTTCTCTGCATAAGACTTAAGAGTATTGGTAAGACCTCTCCTGAAACCGGTAAGATGCGTACCTCCCTCAATAGTATTGATATTATTGACAAATGAATGAATGTTCTCCGTAAAACCGGAATTGTACTGCATGGCTATCTCAATAGGGAAGCCGGCTTTATCTGTCTCAAGATAGATGGGGTTTTCAGTCAGCTTCTCGCGCGTCACATCCAAATAATTGACAAACTCGAGAAGTCCTGTCTTGGAGAAGAAAATCTCAGTCCTTTCATCCTTATGGTCACTCTCCCTGTCTTCGATCTGTTCCATATTTTCAGGAGACATAATCTGTTCCCTATCATCCTCGAGTGTCAGCGTAATCCCTTTATTGAGATAAGCCAACTCTCTAAGCCTGGTGGCCAGGATAGAGTAGTTATATTCGACTGAAGAAGTAAAAATCTCGGAATCAGGCTTAAAGGTAATAATGGTACCTGTATCATCTGCCTTACCCACCTCTTTAACTGGATATTGTGGGATGCCTTTGGAATATTCCTGAACGAAAATTTTGCCCTCACGATGAATCTCTGCCTTAAAGTAAATGGAGAGAGCGTTGACACAAGATACACCTACTCCGTGAAGACCACCTGACACTTTATAACTGTCCTTACTGAATTTACCTCCTGCATGAAGGACGGTAAGAACCACTTCAAGTGCAGATCTCTTCTCCTTTTCGTGCATACCAGTAGGAATACCTCGGCCATTATCGCTGACTGTAATCGAATTATCAGCGTTTATAATTACGTTTATCTTGGAGCAAAAGCCTGCAAGGGCTTCATCTATAGAGTTATCCACCACTTCATACACCAAATGGTGCAGTCCGCGAGATCCTGTATCGCCAATATACATTGAAGGTCTTTTCCTAACGGCCTCCAAACCCTCCAACACTTGAATACTGTCTGCTGAATATTGCTGACTTGCAGCAAGATTTTCTTTATCTGTCATCTACCTTTTATTTGTTAATATTAAACAGACAAAGATAGGAAAAAAATTAGAATTTAAGGTACATTCCCACCCCAAAATTTATACCCGGTTCAAGATAATTTTGAATGTACTCTATCTTTCTGTTTAACAGATTATTACCTTCGATATAGAAAGACCATTTGGAGTTCATCGCATAGGTAATATTTGCACCCAAATCCACAAACCATGGAATTTTGATTTTACCTGTGGGACTTTCGCTCGAGAAAGCATCGATGGCACTTCGATAATTGCAGTTGACTTCGAAAAAGAAACGCTTCCTTAAGTTATATATCGCCAATGCTTTGGCAGTAAAAGAAGGATGCATGTAGAGATTATCCGAATCGGTATAATAATGATACTTAAACTCTGCTTCTCCGGTGAAATCCTTTGTCTTCCATGTCATTTCGAAGGAGGCTGTCACTACTTGATTATCAAACGAAGAGAGATACTGAAGAGGTCCCTCTCCCTGAGATGAGAAATAGAGCATATCTCTTATCTGAGAATAAGAGCCATAGAGAGAGTAACTGAATCTATCTCTCACCACCCCCCTGAATCCAAGTTTGGCCCTTATCGGAATGGCTGTATTGGTGATATTGGCAGTTGATAATGTAAGATAGGGGTTGATTTTTATTAGCGAAGCATAGGAGTTAAACTTATTCTCGCCATCCACTGACGCATATATCCACAACGATTTTCGAGCAGCCTCAAAGCTCACAGATACATCCGGAAAGAGTTTTACAATATCTGAAACTTGAGCAGCACCAACTTCCTGATATGAATAGGCATAGGACAACCCACCCTGCACTCTCCAACGATTCTTCTCAAACTTATATTTGGGAGTAAGTTGAAGGTATCCCCTGGTAGAAGAGATAGAGCCTTGTGAAAATTGAGTAACAGATTCGAAGCCAAGCAGCAATTTATGATTTCTTGCTATCACTACACCAACATCTCCCAGTCCTTCGATATCCTGCTGTTTGATATAAGCACCTGCCTCATATTTAGATTTATCGTTGAGATATTTATATTTCAGTTCTATATCATAATAAAAAGAATTAGGGACATCATTCGTAGACCGAACTCTTATTCCGGTACTAATGTCATCAAAGGAGTGGGATGAGACATTGTCAAGATATGAATAGTAATTATTAGAATAGTCCAACATCAATTTCAACTCCCCTTTCTTCCACGAATACCCTCCCTGCATGCCTGCTCTATTGACCATCTTATCTGATTTGTGATGGTCAGGCAGCTGCCCCCAGAAAGAATTATGATTGAAGTAAAAAAGGAGTGAAAATTTATTTCCAACAGGTGGCCTTATATAGATATCTGCCTGTGGGAGCCAAGGATATGCTATACCCAATTTTGCATAAAAGATAGGATATCTCACTTCTCCATTTCTATCAATTTGGGCTGAACGCATAGGAGAAAACTCATAAAGATCTTTATATGGCCTGTCAAAGGTCGAATAATCAAAATTAAGATTAAACCTCAGAAGAGTGTCCGAGAAGGAGGTGCTTATGGAAGATTTGATAATCTCAGGAAGCTTTCCTTCATACTCTCTGTTGACCTCAACAACATTGTTGATAACCTCTTGCGCCCCGAGTAACGGACTCAAAAGAAGCGAAAATAATATGATATACAGCCGGCGTCTCATAATTTTTTCAATCTCATTTCAACTTGTTCAAGGACATCATCGTGCTCATCAACAGGAGTATATCCCTCTTTGATGCTTTGGAAAGTAGCCAATGCCTGCTCAGTCTCATTTTGTTCGGCGAAGGAGTCACCGAGTACTATAAAACTCTTGGCCAACCAATACAATTGAGAAGTGCCTGTATCTGAGAAATCGTAAACCATTTCCCTCACTTTATCGAACTCTCCTTCGTCGTAAGCATCAAGTATCAGAAGATATTTTGCCTCTGCCCCAAATGCAGATATACTGTCATCCGAAATCTCTTTCAGAATGGGAATGGCAGACTCTCTCTGATTTAAAGCCAAGAATGACTTAGCTGTAATATATTTGGCCTCCAGTGAATATTCTTTCTTACCCCTTTCCCATGAAAGGACTTTATTGGCGTTCTCTATCGCTTTTTCATAATTCCCATTGTGATAGTAAGACCTCATCTTGCCGAGCAATGCTTCGCCTTTATTATTCTCAAGACGGGCAATAACCGATAAAGATTCGAAAGCCTCTATCGCCTGGTCATATTTTTCAAGTTCGTAGGAGAGACGGGCATAATAGAGAGTAGAAAGCTCAGCGAAAGATTCATCCCTGATATTCATCACTTTGTGGAAAGCATCTGCCGCAGCCTCCTTCTTATTGAGATTGATGAGAGTCTCTCCAAGATAAAAATAAGCCTGTGCCGTCTTCGCTCCATCAGGATATTTCTCTATAAAAGAAGAGAGTGCCTTGTTGGCTTGTGCATAGTTGTTCGAAAGAAATATCTGCTCCGCAGAATTAAATAGCATAGTTTCCTTCTCATCCGCCGTCTTGAGAGCGGACTTCCCTATTTTATCGATATAAGAAATAAAATCCTCAGGTCTGTTTAATGTCTGATAGATACTCTCCATCCCCGCTATCGCACTCGAATAATCTTCAGACATAGGCATCGTCTCTACTATCCTTTCAAAATACCTGAGGGCACTCTCGTATTGTTCTCTATTGGATTCCAACATCCCCATCTCAAGCAAAGCTTTGCTGAGATAGAGTGTGTCTTTGTCATTTCTCATCAATGTCTGGAAACATTTTACAGCTTCGTCATAATTGTCAACCCTGACATAGGTACGTCCCAATTCATACATAGCCATAGGGAACAAAGGAGAATTGGTCCCATCATTGACGGCACTCTTCAGAAGCTCTATCTTTTTGTCATCCTGAGATAGGAGTCCCAAAGAGATAGCCCCCTGATAAGAAGGATATATATCAGTAGAGTGAGGATTGGCAAGCACTACTTCATTGTACAACTCTGATGACCTGTCATATTCTTTCAACATAAAATAAGAATCTGCAAGACGAGTTTTCGCTTCAGTGGAAAATCCTCTTTTAGAGGGTGATAAGTCCAAATATTGTTTAAATAAAAGTATTGAATTCTGAAAATCGCTGAGTCGAAAATATGCATATCCCAGATTGAAAATCTCCAATGGATATTCATTGCAATTCTTAAAAGATGAGTTATTAAGCAACTTCTCGCCTATTTTTACAGCCTGATTGAAATCATTCGACCTGAAATAGGCCTCTGCAAGCCAAAATTGAGAAAGAAGAGTAAGATTAGAACTGCTCGGTCCATTTTTGATGGCTATCTTATAATCTGTGATGGCTCCCCTGAATGCACCTCTTTCGAAAAGCTGCATTGCTCTCAAAAAGGCTGCCTTCTGAAGATTGACTTGAATCGCAGGAGTGATTTTGGAAATACGATTGAGAGCAGTGATGGCTGACTTGTAATTTTTATTGAGAAGATATGAAGTACCGATATAGCTGTATATTTCATCTGACTTCAGAGAAGAGGGGAAAATAGTAAGATATTCTTCAAAAGAAGAGATATCGTGATTGACATCGAACAGAAGTTTCGAATAGAGAAAAAGCGACTCCTCTGCGATAGTATTGTCATAGGGGCACATTGACGCATTCTTAAATGCATTCATGGCACTGTGCTTATTCTTTACCTGAAGATAGGCATTACCAAGATGATAATAAGCACTTTGTCCTAGAGAGTCCTCCGGAGAGGCAGCTTTGGCAAAAGCATCAATGGAGGCCAAATAGGAATGAAGAGTGTAGGATACGATACCGAGATAGTAATTATCCTTTCTCGAAAGGCTTTCTCTCGACTTAGAATACATCTCAAAGTATTTTTTAGCTTCATTGGGCTTATTTTCAGCAAAATAAGCTTCTGACAACATCCTCGCGACTTTCCCTTTGAGTTCATCGTCCACCATGTCATATACTTCATTACCATAGCTTATAACATAGTCATAATCTTTTATCATAAGATGTGACTCGGTAAGGAAAAACCTGGAAAGAGTCGAATACTTTATGTCGTTGACCAACTTTTCAAATAGTTTGATGGACTTTTCGAAATCTTTGTTGATATAGTGAATATAGGCCAGATAATAGATACTGGAAGCAGCAAAAGGATTGGATTTGAGAGAGAGAACCTTTTCAAATCCAGCTACAGCCTCATCATTGCGGCCAACGCGCATCTGACTATAAGCCCTGTTGAAGATAAACTCAATCTTCGTGTCTCTCGGCAGGAAATTATCACTTATCGAGTTGAGAATCTCCAAAGCCCTGGAATAATTGCCGTGATTGAAATAGTAGGATGACTGATAAAACTTAGCCATGGCCAATTGGGGGTCATATTGATATTTATCCTCAAATTCCATGACCAGGCCGTCGATGTTGGGCTTCTCGAGTTTGATATTTGCAAAAAGCTTGAAGGCTTCCAGTTCTGAACGTTTCAAATCATCTGTCACGGTAAACTCAGCATTGATTCTATCTACCTCCTCTATCACAGCTGCATAAAGGTCCTGTTCATACAACTCCCTGACTTTGTTGATACGTTCATATAGAAGTCTGTCACTCTGAGCAAAGCATACTACTGCCATCGCTAGAAAGAAAAAAACAAAAGTTGCAATCTTCTTCATCGACATTCATTAATTCACAAAAATAGGAATAAAAGCTCATTTTTTCTACTTTTGCAAAGGCAATATTATTGTTATATGGAAGACAAAATAATCGAGTTCAAAAATGTTGATATTGTTAATGGAGACAACCTGGTTCTCTCCGACCTCTCACTCTCCATTCTCAAGGGAGAATTCGTATATATCATCGGCAAAGTGGGAAGTGGCAAGACCTCTATAATAAGAGCTCTCATCGGGGAGATTCCCATTACCAAAGGTGATGCACGTATAGCTGAATTCAATCTTCGCAAACTCAAAAAAAGGCAGATACCCTTTCTCCGTCGCAAAGTAGGAGTCGTCTTTCAAGATTTCCAACTTCTGATGGACAGGTCTGTATATGACAATCTTCTATTCGTTCTGAAAGCCACAGGATGGAACGACAAGAAGCTCATCAAGGATAAGATACATTCTGTTCTCACCGATGTAGGCATGGACCTCAAGGCACATAAGATGCCTCATCAACTATCAGGTGGGGAGCAGCAGCGTATTGCCATTGCCAGGGCATTGCTCAACAATCCTGAAGTCATCCTCGCCGACGAGCCTACAGGCAATCTTGACAATGTCACTGCCCACGAGATTATGACTCTCCTGATGTCGATTCACGAGCGGCAGAAGCCTGCCATTGTGATGGTTACACACAATCAATCGCTGCTCAAGACATTCCCCGCCAGGACTATTCTTTGCGATAAAATGACTTGTCAGGACCTCTCTGCCGGTCACGATTATGACATCAATCTGTCTGACGTATTCAAAGAAGATGACAGGTTTTTCTAAAAAAGAGCGTTACTCTCAGATACTCAAATGGTTTTCTGAAAATGTGCCTGTTGCCAATTCAGAGCTGCATTTCGACACTCCGTTCCAACTTATCGTAGCAGTCATCCTCTCAGCCCAGTGCACAGACAAGAGAGTGAATATCGTTACCCCTGCCCTGTTTGCCAAATACCCTTCTCCTCAAGCCCTTTCAGATGCCTCATTTGAGGATATTTATCAATTGATCAAATCTGTCTCATTCCCCAATAATAAAGCCCGTCACCTGATTCAAATGTCCAAACGGCTTGTAGAGGTGTATGATTCTGTAGTCCCATCCGAAGTATCTGAGTTGGAAACACTTCAGGGCGTGGGACGTAAAACCGCCAATGTTGTAGCTTCAATCATCTACAACAAACCTGTCATCGCTGTGGACACCCACGTATTCAGAATATCACACCGACTCGGCCTTTCCGAAGGAAAATCTCCCAAAGATGTAGAGAGAGACCTTACCAAGAATATTCCTGCTGATTTGAGGGCAATATCACACCACTGGTTGATTCTTCACGGCAGGTATATCTGCACTGCCAGAAAACCAAAATGCGATAAATGCGCTCTGTCAAAGTGGTGCAAGTCCTATCCTCTGGGGTGATATTTCAATATCTTCTGCTGCCACTTCTTGCTATCTACATGAGTATAGATTTCTGTGGTGAGGATACTTTCGTGCCCCAGCATCTGCTGTACCACACGCAAATCTGCACCATTCTCGACTAAGTGAGAGGCAAAAGAGTGTCTGAATGTATGGGGAGAAATCTCTTTGCTGATACCTGCTTTTTCGGCCTGACTGCGAATAATGATAAACACCATCTCTCTGCTGAGTTTGCCACCTCTCCTGTTAAGAAAGAGAATATCTTCATTAGAATTGCCGACATATTTGCGGTGAGATGAGAGAAGATAAGAATTGATGGCTTGAATAGCAGGTTCTCCAATAGGAACCAGCCTTTGCTTGCTCCCCTTTCCCATTACTCTGATGAAACCATCCTTCAGAAAGAGATTGGATATCTTCAGATCGACCAGCTCACTTACCCGCAGACCGCAAGAATAGAGAACTTCTAGAATCGCCCTGTTGCGGTCTCCTTCAGGAAGCGAAAGGTCCACAGACTCAATGATTCTCACCACTTCTTCGACAGAGAGCACAGAAGGGAGATACTTATTGATTTTGGGAGTATCGAGCATATCGCATGGATTATCTTTCAACTTGTTCTCGATGATCAAATAATCATAGAATGACCTGAGAGAACTGATAAGCCGAGCCTGAGATCTTTTGGAAATCCCCTGCTTGTTGACCTCAACCAGAAAATCTGAAAGGTCTTTGCTTTCGACATTCTCGGGAGCGACATTAGGAATGTAGAGTGAAAGCTTTTTTACATCAGAAATATATGAAAGTGCTGTATTTACAGAAAGAGACCTCTCTATCCGGAGATAAGACCGGAAATCCGCTATAGTGCTTATCCAGAGATCTTTAGACATTTGGTAGCCCCACCGCGACTCGAACGCGAATTTGAAGTTTAGGAAACTTCCGTTCTATCCCTTGAACTATGAGGCCAGCTCTTAAAACCTTGTCATATCAATAAAACACAACCTCGGCACTGTCGATAGACATAGTCGAGGATATGCTTAAAATGTGGTAGAAATTACTCTACGTTTTTCTCGATTAGAAGACGTCCACGGTAATATCCACATTCTGGACATACACGGTGATAAAGGACGGCTGCTCCGCAATTGGAACAAGTAGAAAGAGTGGGAACCAATACTTTATCGTGAGTTCTGCGTTTATCTCTGCGTTGCTTAGAGATCTTGTGTTTCGGATGTGCCATACTAGTATATTATTTGTTATTATTTCAAAATATCTTTCATTTTATCCATCATCTCCTTATCACATTCTCCATCCTGATGGACTTTCTTCAAAGGGAGATTGAGGCATACATAATCGTAAATAATCTGACTCAAATCGAGCTCAGCATCATTACTATCCAACATTATCACATCCTCTCCATATTCCTGTTCATCGCTGATAACAGAAGAGAATTTGACGGTAAACGGAGCTGAAATATGGACAGGCATCACCAAATCTGCCAAACATCTGTCGCACTGCACAGTGACATTACCAGCTATCTCAAGGTCAAGCTTTATCCAGCCGGGGGATTTGTTCACTTTCGCAGTCACATTCAAATCCGCATTGGAAATGGTGTCGTTTTCGTAAGCTTCGAAAAAAGAACCATCCACTTTGAAATCGTAAGAATGTTCGCCGAGTGATAATCCTTTTATGTCTATCTTGCAATTCATCTCTCCAACCTTCATTTGAGGGGGTGCAAAGTTATAAAGATTTTTTCAAATCCATCAACCTTTACGCCTTTTTCTTTCCGTTTCGTCCAAAATTATCTTTCTTATCCTCATCGACTTGGGAGTAACCTCTACAAGCTCATCTTCCTGAATATATTCCAACATTTCCTCGAGAGAAAATTGGATGGGTGGAGGGAGCACTACCTTATCATCCGAACCTGATGCTCTCATGTTGGTAAGCTTCTTGGTCTTGCAGATATTGATATTGAGATCTGAAGCACGGGTATGTTCTCCGACTACCTGACCGGCATATATCTCTTCCCCGGGGAAAATAAAGAACCGACCTCTGTCTTGAAGTTTATCCATGGCATAAGCCACTGACAAACCTGTATCAAGAGAGACAAGGGAACCATTATTGCGCTTTTCTATCTCACCCTTAAATGGTTCATAATCTTTAAATCTGTGAGCCACTACAGCCTCACCCTGAGTAGCAGTCATAAGGTTGCTTCTCAATCCGATAAGTCCTCTTGAAGGAATATCAAATTCGAGATGAGTTCTGTCTCCCCTTCTTTCCATGTGCATAAGTGCAGCTTTCCTTCTGGTAGATATCTCTATCGCTTTGCCGACCATCTCTTCAGGTAGGTCTATAGTCAAGTTCTCTACCGGTTCACATCTCACACCATTGATATTTTTATCAAGCACTTTAGGCTGTCCCACTTGCAGTTCGAAGCCCTCTCTACGCATAGTCTCAATCAGGATAGAGAGGTGAAGTACACCCCTTCCATAGACTATGAAAGAATCAGCACCCAATCCGTCTTTCACTCTGAGAGCAAGATTCTTCTCAAGTTCCTTGGCAAGACGTTCTTTCAGATGTCGTGAAGTGACAAATTTCCCTTCCCTTCCGAAAAATGGAGAATCATTGATGGTAAAAAGCATACTCATCGTAGGCTCGTCAATAGCAATGGGAGGAAGAGCCTCCGGATTTTCAAAATCTGCGATGGTATCTCCAATCTCAAAATCTTCAATACCGACCACTGCACAAATATCACCGCACATCACCTCATCAACCTTCTTCTTCTCAAGCCCTTCAAATACCATAAGGTCCTTGATTCTTTGCTTCTCTATATCACCTGCTCTCTTGCAGATAGAGACTTGCATACCTGTGCGCAAAGTTCCTCTGTGCACTCTTCCCACAGCTACTCTTCCTACGTAAGGAGAATACTCAAGAGAAGAAATCAAAAGCTGAGGAGTGCCTTCAAGCACTTTGGGAGCCGGAATCTCTGAAAGTATCATATCAAGAAGAGGAGTAATGTCTTTCGAAGGTTTTTTCCAATCAACAGACATCCAGCCCTGCTTGGCACTTCCGTAAATTGTCTTAAAATCCAACTGGTCGTCAGTGGCATTAAGAGAGAACATCAGGTCGAAAACCTGTTCGTTCACTTCGTCGGGACGACAGTTGGGCTTGTCAACTTTATTTATTACCACAATCGGTTTTTTACCCATTTCAATAGCTTTCTGGAGCACGAATCTGGTTTGAGGCATTGTCCCTTCGAAAGCGTCTACTAACAGTAAGACTCCATCTGCCATATTGAGCACCCTCTCCACCTCTCCTCCAAAATCGGCGTGACCCGGAGTATCAATAATATTGATTTTAGTGTTCTTGTAGGGTACTGACACATTTTTGGAGAGAATAGTAATCCCTCTTTCTCTTTCCAGATCATTATTATCCAGAATAAGTTCGCCCAATTTCTCGTTATCCCTAGCGAGTTTAGCCTGATATATCATTCTGTCCACCAGAGTAGTCTTCCCGTGGTCGACGTGGGCGATAATGGCTATATTTCTAATACTTTGCATAATTGAGGCGCAAAAATACGTATTTCTTGGTAAGAATGAATCATTTAATTTCGTTTTTTCAGTACTTTTGCGAATTAATCGGCACACTATGACAGAAAAGATAGTAATTCTCGACTTCGGTTCACAACTTACTCAACTTATAGGTCGAAGAATCAGAGAGTTGAATGTATATTGCGAAATATTTCCATTTAATAAAATACCGGCATTGGATGCCGATGTCAAGGGAGTCATTCTATCGGGCAGTCCTTTCTCTGTAAGAGATAAGAAATCCCCTACCATAGACCTCTCCGGCATCAAGGGACGCTTTCCCATCCTCGCTATTTGCTATGGAGCACAATATATCTCACAACACTTTGGTGGCTGTGTAAACGCATCTTTATCACGTGAATACGGGCGTGCACAGCTAAACATCAGCCACGACGACCATTCCCCTCTCTTCGAAGGAATCCCTGAAAAATCTCAGGTATGGATGTCTCACGGAGACACCATTGCCACCCTCCCCGATGGAGCCAAAGTCATAGCCTCCACTCAGGATATCGAGAATGCTGCTTTCCGTATCGAAGGAGAGCCTACATACTGCGTACAATTCCATCCCGAAGTGTACCATACAGAATATGGAGCCAAAATACTCGAGAACTTCGCCAAACTCATTTGCTCGTGCAGTGGAAACTGGACCGCAGACTCATTTATCGAAAGCACTGTTACAGAATTCCGCAAAAAAATAGGAACAGACAATGTGATTCTGGGCCTCTCAGGAGGGGTAGATTCCACTGTTGCAGCTGTTCTGCTCCACAAAGCCATCGGGCACCAACTCACATGCATTTTCGTGGATAACGGATTGCTTCGCAAGGATGAATTTTCATCTGTAATGTCCTCATATAGAGATATGGGACTCAATGTTATAGGAGTCGATGCCTCTGACGCCTTCCTATCTGCCCTTAAAGGCATCTCCGACCCTGAACTAAAACGCAAAGCGATAGGAAAGACTTTTATTGAAGTATTTGAAAAGGAGGCTTTGAAAATCAAAAATGCTTCCTGGCTTGCACAGGGCACCATCTATCCCGATGTCATAGAATCAGTCTCCGTCAATGGACCTTCCAGCACCATCAAATCTCACCACAACGTGGGGGGATTGCCTGAAAAAATGCACTTGAAGATTGCCGAGCCACTTCGCTCATTATTCAAAGATGAAGTTCGCAGAGTGGGACGCTCTCTAGGAGTGAAAAACGAATTAATTTCCAGACATCCTTTCCCCGGTCCGGGCCTTGGTATCAGAGTATTGGGCGAGGTCACAAGTGAAAAATTGGAAATTCTCAGAGAAGCAGACGCCATTTACATCGATTTACTCAGACACACCCCTGCCCCGCAAGGGTGGTCAGCTGCCTCCGGAGTTCGTGCCGGTGGCGAACAGCTCTCACTTTATGAAAGTATATGGCAGGCAGGAGCCATTCTCCCTCCCATTAGAAGCGTAGGTGTGATGGGGGATGAGCGTACATACGAATACACCATTGCACTTCGTGCTGTAGTATCCACTGATGGCATGACAGCGGACTGGGTCCATCTTCCCTACGATTTCTTAGCTAAAGTTTCAAACGATATCATAAATAAAGTTCGCGGAGTGAACAGAGTTGTCTATGACATCTCTTCCAAACCACCCGCCACCATAGAATGGGAATAATATGTTAAAAATAGTTTTCTTAGATGCCGGTACAATAGGTAAAAATATCTCACTCGATGACATTAAATCATTGGGGGAATTGATATTGTATCGCACCACCTCTCCTGAAGAGGTCAATTCACGTATCGCAGGCTGCGATGTGGTGATTACCAATAAAGTAAAGATACTCTCTCCCAACATCGACGCCACTCCTTCTCTCAAACTTATTTGCATAGCCGCCACAGGAGTCAACAATGTTGATGTAGAATATGCCACTTCGAAAGGCATACCTGTGAAGAATGTTGCCGGTTACTCCACCGAAAGCGTGGCTCAAGTTACCATTATGCACATTCTCAACCTTGTGGGACATGGTATTTATTACAATGATTTCGTTCATTCCGGCCAATACACCGAAAGTGGCTTTCCTACCGATGTCTCACATCCTTTCTTTGAACTCAAAGGTAAGCGTCTCGGTATAATCGCTATGGGACATATCGGCACGAGGGTAGCCCAGCTTGCCACTGCTTTTGGCATGAAAGTATCTTATTACTCCACATCCGGCACATCTCACTGCACTCTCTATCCGTCACTTCCTATCGATGAACTCCTGTCCACTTCAGACATAGTCTCAGTCAATGCCCCTCTCAATGCTGCTACTTCAGACTTAATCACATATTCCAAATTGAAACTTATGAAGCCCTCTGCCTATATTGTAAATGTGGGAAGAGGTGGCATCGTCAATGAAGAAGACCTCGTCAAAGCACTTAATGAGCATCTGATAATGGGGGCAGCCATAGATGTATATCAAAAAGAGCCCATTGCCCTATCTCATCCCTATCTCTCCAAACTTCAAGACCCATCAAGTCTCATCCTCTCTCCGCATATAGCTTGGACAAGCGATGAAGCACAAGTGGAGCTTATTCATAGAATAGCTGAGAACATCTCATCCATAATAAAATAGTCGGACTGAAATATCAATCCGACTATCTATAATCTAAATCTTATATCTGCAGATTAGTTATTCTTGTGCAGATACCATGTCTTATTGGTGCTTCCCGATGACTCTGCCCAAGGAGTAAATTGAGGATACTCACCTGAAGTACCGATATTTACAGACTCTGTAACCACCTGCCAATTGACTTTGCTGAACAAATCTATGGCAAAAGGATACTCACCGGTCTTATTGACAAAGAACGGGTGCTCAGGGTTATATATCAGAGTTGAATCCATCCATTGGGTACCATCATATTTGGGAAGGTGAACTTCCATCCTGTTGTGAGTACCTGCTACATAATTATTAACAATGAAAGGATTATAACTACGCTGATATGTGCCCTTGTCAGGACGTTCGGCTGCGGCAAATGAACGATAAACATTGAAGGACTTCATCTCGCCTGAATTGTAAGCCTCCTTGCAATTGGGGCATAGGATAAATTGATTGTTCTCTTCTTGAGAATAGAAATTGGACTTTGAAAGATCTACCGTACCGAGAAGGGAATTAACCACATAACCAAATGCATTAGGCAAACCGGCTCCATCCCAGACAAAAGTAAATATATCATCAACAGCGACTACTTTGTTGCTCTCATTGAACTTGGTCTTGTATGTATATTCAACAACTACGTCATTCAAGTCATAGTCACCACCTGAAGGCCATAAATCTTCAAAAGCGAGTGTGCCGAAGACTGATTCAGTAGTGATAAGCTCACCATCGATAATCTCAACATCAAGTCTTGGAATCTTAGGATTGGAATAATTACCGATATTGACTTTAGGATTACCTTCTACGTAGAAAAGGTAATCTTCAAAACTTTCGTCATAATAATCAAAAGTGGGGTCAAATGCACAGTCCTCAAATCCAAAAACAAAACCATCGGTAGCTGAATCATACAAAGCTATACAACCGGGGGTCTCATCGTGATTGGCTGATGTATTGGAATAGATATATCTACCTGCATCCAAAGCAGTCATCACTCTCTGATGAACTTGGTTCATACTGGCATTGGTAGACAAACCTGTACCACCATCTTTGAAATAGAAACCTGAAACATCGGATATAAGCATCCACCCGATAGTCACACCGCCGGGGAACACATCTACACCGGGCTGATCATAATCTGCTCCGAAATACTGAAGTCTGATTTTGAATTTGGAAGTAGGATAAAATTTGTTGTGACGTGGGATTAATACATATTTCGGAAGATTATGATAATCTTCAGCAGTCATGACCGCGTCGGAAGGATAATAGTAATAAGTGATGGCATTGCCAAAACCACCGGCAGCACCAAGGAAAGTCATCTCGACATTGGCATCATCCAATACTTGAAGATTGACATTACTCTCATCGACCACAAACTGACTATTATTCTGCTTCACAGTCTCAGTGGAAGTATATCTCAAGAACTTCTCAATTCTCTCAAGAAGGTCCCCGACTGTCTTACCATTGTAAAGTACTGTACTATTGCTTAATGTAGTATAAATACCTGAAACAGAATTGGTAGGCTTCCACATAGTAGAACTCGAAGTAGAAAGAGAAGTATAGATAGAAATCAACTCATTGGCTCTGATAGTATAAAGGCTGCTACCAATGTTGTATGTCCCTTCTGTAATAACTTTAGTGGAAAGTTCTTCGGCAGTGAGATCTGAATATTTGAATGAAGCTGCGTTATTTGAAATGGGCATCTCAACACACCAGGGAAGACCTATTGCATCAGAATAAAGATAAAGCTTATCAGAAGCAATCGGGACAGAAATGGTGGAATGAAACTCCGAATTGGCATCGGTGTATGATTTGAATATAGGCTCCAAACCTGCTACTTTATGACCATCGTCTGTGAAAGGATTCTCAGCATAGATGGAAAAAAGTGCCATATATCCGTCATATCCATAATCGATATCTATCTTGACTTTATCAATAGTGGAGAAATCAAATAGG
This sequence comes from uncultured Muribaculaceae bacterium, assembly GCA_964388595.1. Classification (GTDB taxonomy): domain Bacteria; phylum Bacteroidota; class Bacteroidia; order Bacteroidales; family UBA932; genus CAYMAX01. The sequence goes on along the minus strand of CAYMAX010000020.1, from coordinate 928 downwards.
TTTGCTTTTTTATTCTCCCAATATTCCTGAGAATTGGTAGAGTCATGGTTGCATCCTGAGAGCAATGATATCATCAATGCCAATGCAGCGCTGTAAAAAAACATCTTTTTCATAACAATCATCTGTTAAAGTACGCGTCAGGCATGCGCGCTAACGCGAATACAAAATTATTTGCAAATATACAACTATTTCTTCACAAAAAGGCTAAAAAACTTCAAATATTTTGAAAAACAGAGGGAAGCAGACTTGCTTCCCTCATCAAATGTGCCCAGAACAAGACTCGAACTTGCACAACCAAAAGCGGTCACCACCCCCTCAAAGTGGCGTGTCTACCAATTTCACCATCTGGGCTTGGGGCTGCAAATATAGAAACTTTTATTTAATTCTGCTTTTATTTTGCCAAAAAAAGTTAATTTTACATTGTTTTAGAATTATCCTCTATATGTACATCAAAAATAGTTTCAAAGAAAAGGGAGACACCATCTATCTTGTTTCTTCACAGGAAGCGATAATATTCCTCACAAACAATGCTGTAGAAGGTTTTATTACCAGTTTTGAGCCCATCTCCGACAAAGGACTTTTCGACTCTCTAATCAATTGCTGCAGAGAGAATCATTTGGGATTTGACATCACCGGTGATTCAGATATTGAGGACAAGGTATTTCTCCATGGTAAGACTAAATATCTCGCCATCATATCGGTGAACGAAGATCAGGAAGACAGTTTCGTCGATTATATGTTTAATCACGGCATCGAGACTACCCTTTTGGGCCACGTCACCAAAGGTGAGTTAAGAATGGATGATTCATCTTATGGATATATCGAAAAATACATCTGATGACATCGCTTCGATGTTTGACTCCATTTCGCCTCATTACGATTTTCTCAATCACCTTCTTTCTTTCAATATAGATCGCCCCTGGCGGAA
>CAYMAX010000019.1:0-25712 GCA_964388595.1 uncultured Muribaculaceae bacterium | reverse complement strand
AATTTCCTTGGCATCATCAAGGTCCTGTATCATCTTGCAGTATTTATTGCCTGCCATGATGATGGGTTCCAACTCCTTGTACTCCTTGTTCAGCTTGATGTACTGTTTCATATCAGACATTACATCTCCACTGGAAAGCTGCTGAGATAGCAATTCGTATTTCTGACTAAGCTCTTTAAGTTTATCAACTAAAGTATTTTCGCTCATACTCTAAAAAATAGTCCGCAAAGGTATATAAATAACCGAATAAAAAAAAGAGCCCCCTGGATGGGGACTCTTTAAAATAGTGTCGAAAACTAATTGTACTGATCCAGAATGCCTTTAACCATTCCGGGCTCAAGTCTGCCATAGACCTTATCCCCAACCAACATAACGGGGGCAAGTCCGCAGGCACCAACGCAACGAAGGCAGGTAAGAGAAAACTTTCCGTCTTCAGTAACTCCGCCAACATCTATTTTCAACAGTTTCTTCAACTCATCAAGGATTGCTTCAGAACCACGAACATAGCAGGCAGTACCGAGACATACAGATATACTGTGTTTTCCTTTTGGAGTCATAGTGAAGAATGAATAGAATGAAACCACTCCATATACCTTAGCCACAGGGACATTGATATGCTTTGCTATTTCACGCTGAACTTCTTCGGGAAGATAACCAAACTCACCCTGGCATCCATGAAGAATATTGATCAATTCACCGGGTTTATTGCCAAATTTTGCACAAATTTCAGCAATCTTATCTATTTGACATTTCTGTAATTCTATTTTGCTCATAATACTATATACTATTCGTGTTTATCAAAATAATGAGTATGCAACAAATGGTGAGCCTTATCGCTCATAGGACGACCAAGGAATTCTTCGTAAAGCTTGATGATATAGGGATTCTCATGAGATTTACGAATCTTCTTGCCGGCATCTTCACGATAAATAGCCTGATAACGTGCTTTAAGTATGCTTGCATCACCATGATGGAGAGGCTGACCGGCGCCACCGATACATCCACCGGGGCAGGCCATTATCTCGATAGCGTGGAAATTGTACATTCCTGCGCGGATGCCGTCAAGCAATTTACGAGCATTACCAAGTGTGTGAGCAATACCGATATTTATCATAGTACCATTGAAGTCAATGGATGCCTGACGAATACCTTCAAGACCTCTAAGCTCAGTAAAGTCTATCTTTTCGAGCTTCTTGCCTGTAAAGAGTTCATAAGCTGTTCTGACAGCTGCTTCTATCACACCACCGGTAGCACCAAAAATAACGGCAGCACCTGTTGATTCTCCGAGAGGATTGTCATAATCTTCTTCAGGAAGAGAAGCAAAGTCAATATTTGCAGCTTTAATCAAGGTAGCAAGCTCACGTGTAGAGATGGAATAATCTACATCAGGATTGCCATTTACCTTGAATTCATCTCTCTGACATTCATATTTCTTGGCAAGACAAGGCATCACGGAGACTACTACGAGGTCTTCTCTCTTGACACCAATCTTGTCGGCAAAATATGTCTTGGCGATAGCACCAAACATCTGCTGAGGTGATTTGGCTGATGAAGGAACATCCAACATATCGGGATAATTATGTTCAAAGAAATTAACCCATGCAGGACAGCAAGAGGTGAGAATAGGAAGTTTCACTTTCTTGTCTCCACCGAGGAATTTGCTGAGACGATCCAAAAGTTCGGTTCCTTCCTCCATAATGGTAAGGTCGGCAGCGAAATCTGTATCGAAAACTTTGTCAAATCCGAGCTGACGAAGAGCAGCAGCAAGTTTACCTGTTACCAGTGTACCGGGCTTCATGCCAAATTCTTCACCAAGAGCGGCACGAACTGCGGGAGCAGTCTGCACTACAACAGTCTTGGTAGGGTCAGTAAGAGCCTGAATGATTTTAGGAGTGTGGTCAACCTCTGTGAGGGCACCTGTGGGGCATACTGCCACGCACTGTCCGCAGAAAGTACAATTGGAGTCAACTAAACTCTGCTGAAAAGCGGGAGCAACCACTGCCATAAATCCTCTGTTTACTGCGCTGAGAGCACCAACAGTCTGAACATCGTTACAAACGGTCTCGCAACGACGGCACATAACGCATTTGTCCATATCTCTCTTCAAAGAAGGAGAAGAATCCTTCTTGTAAGTCGACATCTCTGCATTTTCAACTGAATGTATCTCTCTGATGCCCAGACGAGCTGCAAGTGACTGCAGGTCGCACCTGCCATTTTTCTGGCAGATAAGACAATCTTTGGGGTGATCTGAAAGAATGAGCTCCATCACGGTCTTGCGTGCATTGATAACTCTTAGTGTATGGGTATGAACTATCATCCCCGGTGTACAAGGGGTAGCACATGAAGGAGCAAGATTTCTGCGACCCTCTATTTCCACTACGCATATACGGCAACCTGCAGGTTTATTTTCAACTCCGAAACTGTCAAGGTGCATATAACATAGTGTAGGAATATCAATTCCTATCATTTTAGCGGCCTGAAGAACGGTGGTGCCGTTTTCAACCTCTATCTCCTTATTATCTATTGTAAGTTTTATTTTATCCATATCTGAAGATTATTGAACAGTTACTGCATTAAATTTACATCTCGTTAAGCAGTTACCGCAACGAATACATTTTGCGCTGTCGATAACGTGAGGTTGCTTGAGTTCACCCTTAATGGCGTTGACAGGACATCCTTTGGCACAAGCTGTACAGCCTTTGCACTTCTCGGGATCGATAGAGAACACCCTCATAGCTTTACATCTGTGAGCAGGACATTTCTTATCTACGATATGAGCTACATATTCATCGTAGAAATTGTCGATAGTGGAGAGCACAGGATTGGGTGAGGTCTGACCAAGTCCGCAAAGAGCAGTATCCTTGATAACTTTACTCAAGTTTTTCAGGTAGTCAAGATCTTCCATGGTTCCTTTACCATCTGTTATCTTGGTAAGAATCTCAAGAAGACGTTTATTACCAACACGACAAGGAGAACACTTACCGCAAGATTCTTCAACTATAAATCCGAGGTAGAATTTGGCAACTGATACCATACAGTCATCTTCATCCATAACGATCATACCGCCTGAACCCATAATGGACCCGGCAGCTGCGAGGTTTTCATAATCGATAGGAGTATCGAGGTGTTTCTCTGTGAGACATCCACCTGAAGGACCACCTGTCTGGACAGCTTTAAATTTCTTACCATTCTTGATACCTCCTCCAATCTCATAAATAACTTCACGAAGAGTGGTACCCATAGGTACTTCGATAAGGCCTACATTATTGATCTTACCAGCAAGAGCAAATACCTTGGTACCTTTTGATTTCTCTGAGCCGATGGATGCGAACCAATCTGCACCTTTAAGGAAGATTACAGGGATATTGGCGAATGTTTCAACATTATTGACATTGGAAGGTTTTCCAAGATATCCTTTCTCTGCAGGGAATGGCGGCTTAACTGTAGGTTCCCCTCTTTTTCCCTCCATGGAGTGAATAAGAGCAGTCTCTTCACCGCAGACAAATGCACCTGCACCATATCTAATCTCAATATCAAAACTATAGCTGAAGCCAAGAATGTTCTCACCGAGAAGTCCATATTCACGTGCCTGGTCCATAGCTATCTGAAGACGTTTCACAGCCAATGGATACTCAGCACGAATATAAATCAAACCTTTAGTGGCACCAATGCAGTAACCGCAGATAATCATAGCTTCGAGAACAGAGTGAGGGTCGCTCTCCAATACTGAACGATCCATAAATGCTCCCGGGTCTCCTTCATCAGCGTTGCAGACAACATATTTCTGATCTGCTTTGCTCTTGGATGCAATTTCCCATTTCAAACCTGTGGGGAAACCAGCACCGCCACGTCCTCTCAAACCGGACTTTTTAACAGTAGCGATAGCCTCTTCGGGTGTGCCCTGAAGAACCATAGCCAAAGCCTGATAACCATCACGTGCTATGTATTCATCAATGTTTTCAGGATTGATGAATCCGCAGTTTCTGAGGGCTATACGAAGCTGTTTCTGATAAAATCCCATGTGTTTGGAATCAGAGATGTGAGAAGCAGTCTTGGGATCTTCGTAGAGAAGTCTTTTCACTTTACGACCTTTCACGATGTGCTCCTTTACAATCTCTTCTGCATCACTTGGCTTCACACTTGTATAGAACGTATTATCTGGTAGAATTTTAACTATAGGACCTTTTTCGCAAAAACCAAAACAACCGGTGGTAACCACCTGAGCGTCATTCTCCATTCCTGCTTTTTTGATCTCTTCTTTGAGATTATGTACAATCTCAGCGCTTTCGGAAGCCCTACAACCGGTACCTCCGCAGCACAATAAACTCATTTTGTAATTAGGCATAATGAACTAATTTTTCTCTGTAATAGTCTGATAATTAACAGGAATGATACCATCAACAAGATCTCCGTGTTTAACATATTTATCCACGATCTCGATAGCTCTTGTGACATCTACGTGACCGAAAACAACTGGATCCTGACCGGGTTTCTTAACCTCGATGGTGGGTTCTGCATAGCAATATCCCATGCAGCCGCCTTGTGTGACAATAACGGGAAGCTTTTCCTTCTCTACTTTGTCAATGATGGCATTCATAACGGGACGTGCTCCGGCAGCAATACCGCAGGTAGCCATAGCGACACGAATCTGAACTAACTTATCGGGGTTATTGCTTTTCTCCCTGATATCCATTTCATCTTCGAGTCTTTGCTTCATCTTGCGAAGCTCATCTAGTGATTTAATTTTATTCATATGAATCTTATAGTTAATATTTGAAAAAGTAATTTGCAAATATATAAATAATTCTAAGAGTTTTGAAGTGATTTCATGTTTTCCTTAACCATTTCGTTAAGGTATTTGACAACTGATGGATTATTGATGGGCATTCCTTCCAAAACCTCCTTTATTTCGACTGTATCAAAGAGATATTCTTCCCCATTGTAACGATATTTAAACTGGAATTCAATCTTGGGATTGGAAGATACCAGCAGCACCACTGCGTTGCCCATATCTCCGAGAGGAGGACGGTCGATATTGGTATATCCAAAGGTAGCTGTCACCGTGGTCCCCTTCCCCACTTCGGAGCGGACCTCAAGATGACCTCCGCTCTGCTCGGCAGATTGTTTGAAGAGAGGGATGCCAAGCCCAACTTTTCTGGTAGTGCGGGATGTGAAGAAAGGATCTGAAAGTTTTTTAACCTGCTCCTGTGTCATTCCTTTGCCATTGTCTTCAATAGAGATAGTGAGTAAATCCCCCTTTTCATCTATCTCCACCACGATGATAATGAGAGTAGCTCCGGCACTTATGGAATTCTGCACAATATCAAGCAGATGCATCGCAAGGTCATTCATGTCAATTATCGATTATTTCTACAAATCTCCCGTCTTCTCTATGAAGAGCTTTCTTTATCTCTGAAAAAGAGCGCGTTTCCATGTGAAAATATGTAGTGGTGCACCCAAAATCATTGGGATAATGGGCATCGGAAGAGCGTATGAAAGAAGTATTAAATTTGGAAATGTATTTGTTGACGGAGAGAAAATTATCTATATTACATCTTTTGGAGTATTCCAAAGCATCAAAATCAAGGTCGGGTGGGATGAACCCGAGTTGAGAGATAACAGAATTTTGCATTTTGTCAATGTGAGCAGGGATAAAAATCCCATCAATGGAGTGGACAAAGGCAGCTATCTGCTCGATATTTTGGTCAATGGCCGATATCAAAAGATACTCTTCCTGATCCAACACCTCTTCCTCTTCATTCACAAGAAGTTGATAACCAAACATATCTACATCATTTGGTATCTTGGGAAGATGCTCTTTCAAATAGTTCTGAAGAGCATTGAGATGGTCCTCTCCATCCACGAATGCGAGGCAGTGGGCCTCTTCTTTGGTAGTAATCTCTGCACCGCAAAGAATATATGGCTCTCCATCTCCCACATATCTCTTAATCTCTCTCCCTTCGAGAGTGGAATTGTGGTCGGTGATACCTATGATGTCATAACCTTTTTTCAGGGCAGTCTCAACAATAAACCTCGGAGTCATCTCAATGTCCCCGCACGGTGAGAGCACCGTATGATTGTGAAGATCGGCCTTAAAAGAGGTCATTTACTTGGAAATCAGATTATACACCTTGCCGGTAAGTTCATATGTCTGATCCGTAGTGCCGAGTATGGGAATATTCTCTTCGTTGGATACTTCCATAGTGTCTGCCTCAGGCTCGAAGCCTTTGACCAGAATCACTGCAGCAAGTTCTTTTAAAGATGCTATCGCCATCACGTTTTTATGAGTCTGAAGTGTCACCCAGATAGATCCTTCTTTGGCAAAACCCATCACATCGGAAAGAAGGTCTGATACATATCCCCCTGAGATTTCATTGTCCAATCCCTTTTCTCCTGAATAAACTTTTAAATTTAGTTTTTCAACTATTTCCCGTACTGTCATCTTCGTTATTTTTATCTTTATTAATAAATCTGTCTTTGCCCCATACTTTCTCCATCAGGTCGATTGCTTCTGAGAAGAGAAGAGAGCCTTGTTTCTCAAAACGAGCCTGCATAAAAATACAGTTGTTGAGAGAAGCGTCATTCCTGGCAATATCAGCTGCCAGCGCTTCACAACTTGGAGCCCCACAGGCACCGCAATCAATATCCGGAAGGATTTGTTTGAGTCTGTTGGCCTTTTCCATCTTCTTTATGGCTATCTCTATGTCCCTGTCGTATTTCACCAAAGAGCGTGGTTCTACGGCATCCATGTGGATATATGAGGAACAAAATTTCTTAAAATCTTCATTCATCTTGTGTTCAGATGGATAATCTTTGGACTTCCTTCTCAGATAATCAGCTATCAGAAATCGGTTACTCTGAGTGAGGATACCACCTGCACAAGATTCATCACACCCCCTCAACTCCAAATAGTCGATATCGTCATTTATCTCATCATCTTCCAGCTTTTCGAGGAATTCAATGACATTGGCCATTCCATCTATAGCAAGAGTGCGCCCTTTTACCAAAGATGCCTCACCCCCTGTAGTAGGCCAAAGCATCCCTTTGGAAGAGATGGCTCCACTTACATTTTTGGGAGTATTGCCAATGTTCTTGTTTTTATATGCCAGGAGGACTTTGTTGTATATGAAATCCATATTGAGCACTCCGGTGATGGGAGATACATACCCACCTATGGGAGACTTGACAGCAGCTATCTTCCCGATACATGGTGTAATATAGAAAATACCCATATCCTTGTCTGCTATCCCCTCTTTCTCGGCCTTTCGTGTGTAATATTGTGCTGTGACCTCCAACGGAGGGAGAAGAAGCATTATCCTATCTACTAAAGATGGAAACCTGACCTGTATCAGACGGATTACAGCGGGACAGAAAGAGGAAATCACCGGTTTGAGAGGAGCTTTGGAGACATATTCGTTAATCTCATCTACAAGAGTATCGACACTTTGCTCCACTGTACATATCTCGGTGAAGCCCATATCTGTAAGTATCTGGTCTACATCACTATGTGAAATAGTCTCTTCAAATTGGGCATAAAAAACAGCCGGGACCATAAGGACTCTGCAAGAATAATCGAATATCTTGGAAAAGTCATCATCGACCACTCTTATAGCTCTGTTGGGGCATATTCTGAAACATTCCCCGCAGTCTATGCACCAGTCTGCATAGATCATAGCTTTACCATTGGACACTCTTAGAGCTTCTGTGGGACACACTTTGATGCAGTGCGAACATCCTATGCACACATCCTTCTGTATCTCCAGTGCTCTGTGAAAGATATTGTGTTCCATATATTATTGTTTTGTAAATCGTATGTATATAGTGAGTGTGGTTCCAACTCCCACTTTTGTTTCAATGTTCAGTTCATCAGCATTATCCTTGATATTGGGAAGCCCCATACCTGCACCGAACCCCATCTCACGCACTTCGTCTGAGGCTGTAGAGAATCCCTTTTTCATGGCCTGCTCGATGTCTTTAATACCGGGGCCTTCATCTTTTAGCACCACGCGAATACCATCAGATTCAATATCTGCTGTAATAACACCTTTGTAGGCGTGTGCCACGATATTTACCTCTGCTTCATAGACAGCCACCACTACTCTTTTGATCACAGCGGGATCTACGCCTATCTGCTTAAGTGCTTTCTTGATTTGAGAAGAAGCATTACCTGCTCTGGTAAAATCACCCGGTTGGACATCATACTGAAGAATCATGTTAGTACACAGGTTTTAGTCCGGCCCCATAGAGAATCCCAGACGTTTTAAAGAGCGAATAAGGAGTTGTAATTATTGTCATTCCATTGTCTTGAGCAAGTTCTTTCATCTCATCTGTGACATTTTTCCCTCTCACGAAAAGAATATATGAGACATCAGACATCTCAGCGGTGCGTATTGACTGTATATTTGCTAATCCTGTTATCAAAATAAAATTTTCGATTTTGATGGTCAGAACATCACTCATCAAATCTGAGGCAAATGCATGTTCGACATTTTCATTGATCTTATCCTCTCCGCAGATTACTTGACCTCCTGTCAAGTCTACAATTTCTTTAAGTGTCATATAAAAATTAAGTTATTTATTAATCGTTTTGATATAGCATCTTCTTCTCATATAGAGCTCTTTGTCCTTATAATCATCCCAGACTTTCACAGCATTGTTCGTCTCTATCTGGGGATTAGTGATAGCTGATTTGATCCCTCTCTCGCTGAACTGTCTGGTAAGATGGTCATGGTAGATGGCTGACACCCCTTTGGATTGCCACTGTGGATCGGCTCCCACCATCATCAGATCTATCACATCATAATGACGATAGGCTCGAAGTATCTGAATCCACCCGAATGGAAAAAGTTTTCCTCCTGTCTTATGAAATGCTTGGGACAAGGAGGGGATACAGATACCGTATGCAGCAATTCTATTTTTGTCATCCATTACGAAGCAGTTGAGTTCGGGACGCAACATTTTGATATATTTCTTGCCAAGCACTTTGACTTCTTTATCAGTGAGAGGGATGAAGTTATGAACTCTCTTAAATGTCTCATTGTAATTGTGGAAAAACTTCTCGGCAACGTCATCGTGCTTACGTAACTCTCTAATATCTACCACTTTTAGCGGATATCTCTTGAGAAGGACTTCCTTAATGCGACTGAGCTTCTCCGGGACATCAGAGGGAATAGTAATCTTGTACTGAATCCAGTCCGCCTCTTTCTCGAAACCGAGTTCGCTCATAAAAGCGGGGTAATAATCGAAGTTGTATATGCAATTAGTCGGAGGCATATTGTCAAACCCATATGTCAACATCCCCTGCTTATACCAAGTGTTATACCCGAGAGGACCATGTATTTCTTCCATTCCTTCACCACCTGCCCATCTCTCCACGGCACCAATAAGGAGTCTTGCTATCTCAATATCTTTTTCGAATTCTATCCATCCGAAGCGGGCTCTCGAGACATTGTAAATCTCATTCTCTCTGGGATTAATAATGCCTGCAACACGCCCAACTACCTTTTTACCGCAATATACAAGCCACATCTTGAGTTGACAATAATCGAGACAGGGACTCTTGGTGAAAATACTTTTCTCATCAATCCTGATATTGGGAACATATTGAGGACAATCACGATACAGACGATCAGGCAATCGGAGAAACTGTCTCAATTGTGAAGATGATGTGACCTCCTCTATCCTATATTGGCTCATATCCGACAAAGATAGAGATTTATATTTACAACTTCAATAGCAAATATTCTATTGCTGCCTGGGCACAAAGGCACCCGAAGACAGGGGGAAGATAAGATATGGTACCCACTTGAGACTTTTTGTTAGGCTCATCTTCGATGGGAATGATAGCCTCTTTTTCAGGAAGTTCTTCCGAAAAGACAACTTTAAATCCCTTTGAGATACCTATTTTACGGAGTTTTTTACGAAGGATGTATGCCAACGGGCAGTTAAACGATTTGGAGATATCGGTGATTCTGACTTTGGAAGCATCGTACTTGGCACCGGAGCCCATAGATGAGACAAGGGGAAGATGATGTTGCATACAATAATCTATCAGGGCTATCTTGGGCGCAAGGGTATCGATGGCATCTACCAGAAAATCGACAGGGCATTCTTCCGAAGTTTTTAAGAGAATATCACTGATATTATCAGGAGTGAGATAATCCCCCATCGTTACCACTTGCAGGGATGGATTGATATCTTCAAGCCTTTGCTTCATGAGATCCACTTTGGGCCGACCTATAGTGGAGCAGAGAGCCAGCAACTGACGATTGATATTGGAAGTATTTATCACATCGCTGTCGCAAATAATCAACCTCCCCACACCGGCACGAGCCAACATCTCAGCAGCATAGGCACCTACACCGCCAAGACCTATCACAGCTACGCAAGAATTGTGAAGTCGCTCCAAACCCTCTTTTCCCACCAAAAGCAATTCACGGGAAAATGCCGATTCTTCCAATGAAGCATTACTATTCATTTTCCAACTTTTTTGCCTCTTCCCAGATAGCATCCATCTCTGAAAGAGTCATTTCTTTTAATGAACGCCCTTCCCTAATGGTATGTTCTTCGAGATAAGTGAAACGCCGGCGAAATTTGGCACAAGTCATTTCAAGTGCAGTATCAGGATTGAGGTCGTAAAGCCGCGCTGCATTGACAATGGAGAAGAGCACATCTCCGAGCTCCCCCTCAGCACTCTCTATAGACTTGGGGTTCTTATAATCTATCCCTTCCAATTCATGGTTCAGTTCCCCTATTTCCTCAGCCACCTTATCCCACACCTGCGCTCTTTCATTCCAGTCAAATCCTACCGCACGTGCTTTATCCTGCATTCTATATGCCTTGATAAGAGGAGGAAGCGTCACAGGGACACCGGAGAGCACCCTTTTATTACCATCTTTCTCTTTGGTCTTGAGTTCTTCCCAATTTTTAATCACATCTCCCGCATCTTTGACCTTCCTATCTCCATACACATGAGGATGACGATAGATGAGCTTCTCGCAGAGATGGTCTATCACATCCTTGATGTCATAATCACCACTCTCAGACCCCATCTTGGCATAAAAAATCACATGAAGCAACAGGTCTCCGAGTTCCTTGGAAATGTTCATCTTGTCTTTATGAAGAATGGCATCGCTCAATTCATAAGTTTCCTCAATAGTCTGAGGGCGAAGCGATTCGAAAGTTTGTTTCCTGTCCCATGGACATTTTTCTCTCAATTCGTCCATTATATCAAGCAAGCGGCCAAAAGCCTCCATCTTCTCTTGTTTAGTGCTCATAGACTTCATCGTCAGATTAATTTGAATGTATCATCTTCCATAAAACGTATAGCTATCTCAGAAGAGGGATATAGCCCCTCCACTTCGGCTGCATTCCCTTGATTGATAGCTATCTCTAAATAACCAAGTGAATTAAACACAGCCACCAGTTCACCTTGGGGAACTGATGTGTAATCTCTTGATATCTCAGCTATTTTGGCGTATGGTCCCTGTACGAGAATCTCATACTCTCGCCCATCAATCATTTTTGCAAGCAGATTTTTGGAAATATTGGTGACCGCATTGCCAAAACTATCGATATAGATAACCTTTCCTATGATAGAAGATTCGTTGCATAATGGGCGCAGGAGGACCTCCTTTTGGAGCTCACACTTCTGGGTATCTCTCACAAAACTATTTTGATTGATAATCTTGACCGCCTGAGCAAATTGTTCTGCTGCCATAAAAGTAGAGAAAGTGTCAGGAAGAGGCAGGGCAAAAGCTTCAACAGGAAAATCATCACTGATAGTACCATCCTCATTGTCAAACAAATGAACAAAACGTCCATCGTTGATTCCGACAAAGAAATGACCAAAAGCCCTAAATATCACCATCGGATGGAGAGATGTAGGTTCACTCGCAACAGCCAGAAGATGTATCGTCCCTTCAGGAAAATGAGAGAAAGAATGGCGGAGAACAAACATCCCTTGCATCACATCTAGAGGAGAGACTGAATTGGAAATATCTACAAATCGAGAATCAGGGTCTTCGCACAATATCTTCCCCTTCACCGTCGATAGGTAGTAGTCTTCACTTGACCAGTCACTTGTGATGGTGATGATATTCATTGCGACACACTATTTATCGTAAGCACACTGCTTACGGAAAACCATCAATTACTTAGCCAATGCAGTAGCAACATCCACAGCGACAGCAACAGTAGCTCCTACCATAGGGTTATTGCCGATGCCGATAAAGCCCATCATCTCCACATGAGCAGGTACTGAACTCGAACCTGCAAATTGAGCATCTGAATGCATACGTCCCATAGTATCAGTCATACCATAGGAAGCGGGACCTGCAGCCATATTATCGGGATGCAAAGTACGTCCTGTACCACCACCGGAAGCTACCGAGAAGTACTTCTTACCTTGTTCGACACATTCCTTTTTGTAAGTACCGGCTACCGGATGCTGGAAACGAGTTGGGTTGGTAGAATTACCTGTTATAGAGACATCTACACCTTCGTGATGCATTATGGCAACTCCTTCACGGACATCATCTGCTCCATAGCATCTCACTTTGGCACGTGGACCATCGGAATAAGCTATTTGGCGAATCTCCTTAAGTTCAGAAGTGAAATAATTGAACTCTGTCTGAACATAAGTAAAACCATTGATGCGGGAAATAATCATAGCTGCATCTTTACCCAAACCATTCAATATGCAACGAAGAGGTTCCTTTCTTACTTTATTTGCTTTAGCTGCTATCTTAATGGCACCCTCTGCAGCTGCAAAAGATTCGTGTCCTGCAAGAAATGCAAAGCATTTGGTCTCTTCTCTGAGAAGACGTGCTGCAAGATTGCCGTGGCCTAAGCCCACTTTGCGATCATCAGCAACTGAACCTGGGATACAGAATGATTGGAGACCTACACCTATAGCTTCAGCAGCATCTGCTGCATTGGTGCATCCTCTCTTAATGGCAATCGCTGCACCCACTACATACGCCCATTTGGCATTTTCAAAACAAATAGGCTGAGTCTCTTCACAAGTCTTGTATGGGTCGACACCATGAGATTCACATATCTTATTGGCCTCTTCGATACTTGAGATATTTTCCTTATTAAGAACTGCAAGAATCTGTTTCATCCTGCGTTCCTGACTTTCAAATTGTACTTTTCTTATAGCCATAATCCTGTCTCCTTATTCTTTACGTGGATCTATATATTTTACTGCACCTTGCTCTTTGGTGAAACGACCATAAGTGCCGGTCACTTTTGTCAGAGCTTCATTGGCGTCTGTCCCTTTTTTGACCTCATCCATAAACTTGCCAAGATTGACAAATTCATACCCGATTATCTGGTTATCTTTATCGAGTGCTACTTTAGAGCAATAACCTTCAGCCATCTCAAGATAGCGAGGCCCTTTGGCGAGTGTACCATACATAGTACCTATCTGGCTTCTAAGACCTTTCCCAAGATCTTCCAAGCCGGCACCTATGATGAGGCCACCTTCTGAAAAAGCGGACTGTGTGCGGCCATAAACTATCTGAAGGAACAGTTCCCTCATGGCAGTATTGATGGCATCGCATACCAAATCAGTGTTAAGGGCTTCAAGGAGCGTCTTACCTATAAGAATTTCGGAAGCCATAGCTGCCGAATGAGTCATTCCTGAACATCCTATTGTCTCAATGAGGGCTTCCTGGATGATTCCTTCCTTGACATTCAATGTCAATTTGCAGGCTCCCTGCTGAGGAGCACACCAACCAATACCATGGGTAAGGCCGGATATGTCTTTAATCTCTTTACTCTTAACCCATTTTCCCTCTTCGGGGATAGGTGCCGGACCATGATTGGCACCTTTTGCAACGCAACACATATGTTGCACTTCTTGTGAATATACCATATACCTGTTCTTAATATGAGTCGCAAAGATATAAAAAAAAGAAAATAAAAAAAGACACCCTGAGGTGTCTTGCGGTGCGGACGGGGCTCGAACCCGTGACCCCGTGCGTGACAGGCACGTATTCTAACCAAACTGAACTACCGCACCATAGGGGTCATTATTTAAATGGACTGCAAATATAGGTCTATTTTTGTTAAGTGCAAATTTTTATTCAAAAAAAGAGAAGTGCACATTTCCATACTTCTTTTCTTTTATAAAGTGGGGGTGAGAAGTGAAAGAATAGGCTGCAGGATGCTCTAAAATAAACACCCCACCCTCTTTGAGAAGTGGATGAAGAAATATTTTGTCGGGGATAGTGTCAAGGTCTGACAACCGATATGGTGGATCTGCAAAAATAATGTCAAAATCAAGTTTGCATATTTCCAAAAAATCAAAAACATTATGCCGTACTACATTCATCCCTTCAATCTTAAGAAGCGATGCGTTTTTTTTGATGAATGACGCATGCAATGGATTCATTTCCACCGAGTAAATCTGGCGACATCCCCTCGATGCAAATTCGAAAGAGATGCTTCCGGTCCCTGAAAACAAATCAAGTACTCTGCATGAAGAGAAGTCGTATTCATTGGACAAAGTATTGAAAAGACCCTCCTTCGCAAAATCGGTAGTAGGTCTTGCTTCGAAATTGGAAGGTGGATAAATGGATCTTCCTCTGAGAGTGCCGCCTATAATCCTCACTTCAGCCTCCTTACAGCTCGCTGCGTTTGGTGCCGAGGAAATATCTTTTGAGTTTCTTCTCCTGTTCTGCGGTGACATCACCTGAAACGTGAAGTACAGTCTGCTCCGGATTGAACATCACCTCTTTGGTAACCAGGAAGACATAGTATTGTGCAGTGTCAAAATCAGATGCCGGATAACTGTTGGCCAGAAGCAATTTATCCCTCTCTGCAGCCACGATATGAACTATGTTGTTGGAAAAATGAACGAGTATCTTATTGTTGTCTATCAGGAGAGATATTTTATCAAGGAGAAAATAAGAAATAGGGTAAAACTCCGCGTTTTTCTGACAACGAGTGATATTGGTGGTAATGGAGGTGGGAATGGAATAGACGAGTTCACCTTTTTGTTCAGGAATATCGACATACAACACTTCATCTGCATCTGTTATCTGATGAAGCTTCCCAAGCATATTCATCGCCTCTTCTTTCTTGAAAAATTCAGAAGGAATCATACAATATTTCTCGGTGTCGTAATAGACACGGGTAGCGGCATATTCTTTATTGAGAAGGGGCTCTGCATCGATTTCTTTCTTTAGATAAGATTCGATATCTGCTTCATACGTACCGGTAGGAAAAGGGCTCGAATATCTGTAAAGAAACTCGCCCATCGAATTGCCGATTTTAAAAGAAAAACCACTCAAGTCAATTTGAATGGTTAATCTTAATCGGCTCGTATTGTTGCCTATCTTTCTATCAACTAACAGAGCCATAACAGCTTTATTCCCAGTTACCGGCGTTATTGTTGGGGTTGGTGATACTGCCGACTTTTTTGCCTGGATAATCACCAAGATCTTCTTTCTCAGCTTTGAGATTGACTATCAGCTGCCTGTTAAGACCTTTGAGTAGGTCATCGTAAGGCATACAAGCTTCGAATAGAGGCACATTTACACCTGATACAGACTTGATGACAGCTTGCATCTGCACAGGACGTTTACCTGAAAAAGGAATATATTTGATAGAATCTATAGTAGCCAACTTGTCTTTGAGGAGAGTATCTTTGACAGCAATCTTAATACTGTCTCTGCGTACTTTCTTCTGAGCTACAGCCACAGAGTCGTCCAAAGAACCAATCTGTCTTACCACGGTGATTCGTCCATTATTATAAAAATCGACAAGTGAATCGGTAGTGGAAAGAAATCTGCCATTCTCAGTCTTATAGGCTACTTGAAGAGTTCTGATGCTTTTGAGTCTTTCGATGGCTACACTTTCCCTGTATTTGACATCTTTCTGAAATCTTACAGGTTTCATAATGCTTTCTACCAACAAATAGGCAAGAAAAATAATTACAAGAGGAAACACTACATAGGTTAGAACCTTTACAAATGCTTTCATTACGTTATTATATATTTAATTTTTAAGCTGTTTTAAGCCACAAAAGTAAAAATAATAATCTGTACTTGCAATATATTTTTAATTTTGCACCTACAATCGTGATGAAAAAAAATGAGACAATAGCAGGGACGGCTCAGTTCGAAGCGATGATCAGCAACGCCCGAAAAATAGCTGTCATAGGTCACTTCAATCCGGATGGAGACTCGGTGGGGTCAGTGACAGGTCTCTATCATTTCTTGAAAAGCATTCACATCCACTCCGATATCATTCTTCCAGGCAAACCACCATCATTTTTGGATTTTCTTGATTCCTCCCACGACATTATTGTAGCCACTGAGCAGCCGGAACTTTCCATTTCCATTATCACATCCTGTGACCTGCTCATCTGCCTTGATTTCAACACCCCTTCCAGGACAGAGAGTTTGGAACACTGTATCAGGACATCCAAAGCTCGCAAAATTCTTGTTGACCATCACCCCTCGCCTGAAACTGATATCTTCGATCTGGTTTTCTCAGACCCTGCATATTCTTCTACCTGCGAATTGCTGTTTTGGATACTTATGGGGATGTCATATATTGAAAATGATGTGCAACGCCTTGATTTTCAATGTGCCAACTCGCTGAGCACCGGCATGATTACTGATACTAACAATTTTCATAATTCTGTAATTCCTTCCACATTTGAGATGTCATCTTTGATGATGCAGCGTGGCATTGATTTTGAAACTATCAATCAGTTAGTGTTTGGAAGTTACAGCGAAGAGAGGATGAGGCTGATGGGTAAAATGCTTTCCAAATCAATGGTTACCTTACCCGATATGCACGCAGCTTACATGACTCTCTCTTTCAAAGACCAAAATGCCTACCATTACGATTCAGGCGATTCGGAAGGTTTTGTAAATCTCCCCCTGCTTATCAAAGGGATTGACATTTCTGCTTTTTTTACTGAATGTAAAGAGTATATCAGAGTCTCACTCCGCTCCAGAAGGGGAAGTATCTCCGTCAATGAGTTATCCCGCCAATATTTCAATGGTGCAGGACACGAAAGGGCTGCAGGAGGAAGAATTTACAATATGAAGATTGAAAATGTCGGACAATATTTTGCAGACTCACTACAATCATTTTTACTGAACAATAAATGAGAAGATTAATACTATTATTAGCCATTCCTTTTCTGATGTCAGTATCCTGTACCAAACAGGACAGGGAACTTACCATCATCGATCAGGAGAGTAAAATAGATAGTTATCTCTCTTCTTATTTCAAAGACAGCACCATCGTCAGACGTAATGGCTCCAATAAAGTCATCATCCAAAAGGGGCCTGGTACAGATTCACTCTACTATGGTGATTCTCTCTATTATTATTATGCAGGGTATATCTTCACTTCCTCCCCCTCTTCACTTTTCGCCACTAACAACGAAGCTGTAGCCACTGAATCAGATTTTGTTCTCACAAATCCCAATTACAACGTTGAGAAAATTCTTTTTTCTGAAAAGGCTCTCATCCCGGGGCTTGTCAATGGTCTGTACGGGTCTACTACCGGAGAACACAGCATCATTGTGTTTTCTGCCAAATATGGTTATTACAACACACGAGTATATAATATTCCCAAACTTTCAGCACTTATTTATGAAATATGGGTCCAAAAAGTAATTAAAAATTAATGAAAAGATATATTTTCCCAATTCTTATATTGTTGGCTGGCTCCCTTTTGTACTCATGCGCCAAAGAGACCAGTGAGACATCTGAATCTGTTCAGAAAAGAATCCTTGCAGCCTATGTCCAGACTCATTATCCTGATGTCTCACCTTCAGAATCAGGTCTCTATATTTTGGAAAGAGTTGAAGGCACAGGTGATTTAATAGAAGACAGCACATTTATTTTCGTACACTATTCCATCCGTACTTTGGACGGTACTTATGCCTCCACTTCCTATGAAGACGTCGCCAAAAGAATAGGTTATTATTCAGCTACCAACTATTACGGACCAAGAGTTTGGTCGGTGGCAGATCAGACTGCAGGCATCAGAGAGATAGTCATGGGGATGAAGTCAGAAGGATTTACCAAATCTATCATTCCCCCTTGGTTGCTTGACCTTGAGACAGGCAATACTATCACAGGTGACGGGGTATGCGAGATTTATGACATCCACATTCTCGATGTTGTGGATGATATCACTGATTATCAGATAGATACTCTCGAATCTTTCGCAGCGAAATATTATCCTCGACTTGACTCCACCAAATATGGATTTTACTTCCAAAAGATATTTTCTTCCGAATCAGATACTATCGCCGATGAGACTACAGTATCAGTCAGATACATAGGAAAATACCTCGACGGTAAAGTTTTCGACACCAATATCGCCGATAGTGCCAAGAAATATCATATCTATTCAAGTTCCAATACATACGATGCTCTCTCTGTACAGTATTTTTCCGATGAAGCTACTTTTTTGGAAAACGCCTCTGTCGTAGACGGCTTTGCAAGAGCTTTGAATCGTATGAAATATGGAGATATTGCAGTGACATTTTTCTTCTCTGATATGGGTTATGGAGATGCCGGTACTTTAGTCTCGACAGGAAGCGGGATGCCACCATACACACCTCTGTTCTTCAAAATATGGGTAGAAGATGATGATGATTAGATGAAGACAACTGCTACCAAGAAAAACATATTTCTGACAGGTGCTACAGGCAATATGGGCTGGGCCGGACTTATGGAGTTGCTCAAGCGTACAGACCATTTCAATATCACCATACTTGCCAGGCCGAGCAA
Organism: uncultured Muribaculaceae bacterium; assembly: GCA_964388595.1. Classification (GTDB taxonomy): domain Bacteria; phylum Bacteroidota; class Bacteroidia; order Bacteroidales; family UBA932; genus CAYMAX01. Next base: position 6,942 of record CAYMAX010000019.1, on the reverse strand, counting down.
AGTCAATCAAAAAAAACTTGCCCCATATAGTCACACCGAAGGGTTAAATATCATTTGGGGCGACCTTATGAACTACTCTGATGTACTAAAAGGTGTATCAGGAGCCGATTTCGTTCTGCACGTGGGAGGGATGGTCTCCCCTGCTGCCGATATGTTCCCTGCCAAGACTATGAAAGTCAATGTCACAGCTGCACAATATATCGTAAAAGCGGTAAAAGCCCAACCCAATGCCAATGAGATAGGGGTTGTCTATATCGGTTCTGTGGCACAGACAGGACAGCATACTGTCCCCTATCACTGGGGTAGATGCGGAGACCCCATCTACACCAGCATTTTGGATTACTATTCTGTCTCTAAATGTCTTGCGGAGTTCATCATCTCTGAGTCAGGCCTTAAAAAATGGGTATCTATCCGTCAAAGCGGGATGTTGTATCCAAAACTGCTGATGAAAGCAGATGACCCCATAGCCTATCACGTTCCATTTGCAAGTGTGCTGGAGTGGAGCACTATCGAAGATTCCGGCAGAGTTTTAGCCAATGTATGCGAAGAGGATGTACCACAGGAGTTTTGGAGAGGCTTTTACAATCTAAGCAGCGGTCCTTCATTTCGTCTTACCAACTACGATTTTGAACAGTTATTGCTCAAGACCATATCCTGCCCCCCTGTTGAGAAGGTATTTGACATCAATTGGTTCGCTACCCAAAATTTCCATGGTCAATGGTATCTTGATGCTGATGTATTGGAACATTTTCTCCATTTCAGAGCCAATATCGACTGCAAAGAATATTTCCGTATGCTCAAAAAGCAGTTGCCCTGGTACTTTAGTCTTGCACCCATAGCTCCCGCACCTCTCATCAGATTGTTTATGAAGCACGTGACTTCATCTAAGCCATTAGGTACCCTATACTGGTTCAAGCATCACAATATGGAGCGCATAAAGGCACATTTTGGATCTATAGAGGAGTGGAAAAAGATTCCTTCATGGAGAGATTTCGATAGGAGTCATCCATCCGATGTCCCCATCATCCATTCTCACGGATATGACGAGACTAAGCCTACCAGCCAACTCGATATAGATGATATGCGTGTTGCCGCAGAGTTCAGAGGTGGAAAATGTCTGTCGCAGAATATGGAGAAAGGAGATTTATACTCCCCTCTCGAATGGGAATGCCAATTCGGACATCGATTTACAGCTACACCAAACACTATCCTTCGGGGAGGTCACTGGTGTCCCGAGTGTCTTCCTAAATATGTAGAGGGAGAAAATCCATGGCACTTTGAAGAGATAGCCAAAGGAAATCCTTTCTTTGCCCAAGTTTGGAACCGCAAATAACTTTGTCTTACTTATTGCCTTTATGGGTACTCATCTCGATTATTCTGTCCGCTATCACATCTACTCCCACTCCTGATGTACTGAGACATACATTGTAAGAAGAAGCGGCACCCCATTCCTTGAATGTGTAAAAATTATAGTATTCAGCCCTTTTCTTATCTGTCACTTTAATCATCTCTTTGGCCTTTTCTTCATCAATGGAGAACAAAGAACAGAGCCTTGACACCCTGTCTGCAATATCAGCAGTAATAAACACAGACAACAGATGGGGATAGTCACGAAGAATGTAGTCTGCACATCTTCCCACAAAGACAGAAGAACCTTTTGCAGCAAGGGCACGTATCGTCTCACTTTGTATCAAGAAAAGCGAATTGTTGTCTATATAACCCTGTGTATTCATAAATCCACCCATAAATTTGTCGGAGGGCTTCTCGTCAGCCTTCTCAAACATTTCTGCAGATATCCCGCTCTGACGGGCTGCTATTTCTATTATTTCCCTGTCATAGAAAGAAATACCCATCTTTTGGGATATAATATGAGCCACCTCTCTCCCACCGCTTCCCAACTGCCTTCCTATGCAGATAATTACATTGCCTTTCATATTATTCGAGATTTTTATTTTTATAACTCCGCACAAACGAACCCAACATGATGGCAGCCATCATAAATGAAGCAAAGTCTGAAATGGGGAAACTATACCAGACTCCTTTGATATCAAGCCACAAAGGGAGAAAATACAAACAGGGCACCAAGAACAATAATTGACGAGAGAGAGAGAGTACAATCGCTTTCTTAGGCATTCCGACACTCTGAAAAAAGTTGCCGGTTACTACTTGAAATCCCACAAATGGATAGAGCATCATAGTGATTCTCAACCCGATGGCTGCCTTGGAGATAAGTTCTTCATCAGAAGTGAAAATGGATACTACCGTGCCCGGGAATATTTCACAAATCAAAAAGCCGATGGTCATAATCATCACTCCATAGAAAATAGTTTTCTTCAATACCTGAAAGACCCTGTCCATCTGATTTGCTCCGTAATTGTAACCTGAAATAGGTTGCATACCCTGAGTAAGTCCCATCACTATCATCAAAAAGACAAATACTATTCTGTTCACTATTCCATAAGCCCCCACTCCCAAATCTCCGCCATATTTCAAGAGCCTGTTATTGATAAAAATAACTACAAAGCATGAAACGAAATTCATTAGGAAAGGGGCCATACCTATCATGAGAGAATCCTTCACTATTTTCTTCTGAAGATGGAAAATACCTCTTCTGAAATGAATCAATTCATTCTTGTTGCTGAAAATGACGATTTCCCATATCAAAGAGACAAATTGGGCTATCACGGTGGCAATGGCTGCTCCTCTTATTCCCATTTTGAATCCGAAGATAAAAAGCGGGTCGAGAATGGCATTGAGCACGACTGTGAGTATGGTAGCAGACATCGCTTGCTTAGGATGTCCGGATGAACGCAGTAATGAATTGAGTCCTAAATATATATGTGTGACGATATTACCTGCAAGAATTATGACTAAGTATTCTCTTGCATATCCTATTGTATTGGCACTCGCTCCGAAAAAATTCAAAATAGGGTCGAGAAAAAGAAGAGTAAAACAGGAAAAAGCGATACCGATGATAGTATTGAGTACTACAACATTGCCCAATACTTTGCTCGCCATGTCATAATTCTTCTGCCCCAGAAGCATGGAACAAAGAGTAGAAGCACCCACTCCCACCAGCGTCCCGAAAGCAGCTGCCAGGTTCATAATAGGGAATGTTATCGCCAATCCTGAAATGGCATAGGGACCTACCCCCTGGCCAATGAAAATGGCATCCACCATATTGTAGAGAGAGGATGCCGTCATAGCGATAATAGCCGGAATAGCATACTTTCGAAGCAGCTTTCCAACATCCTGCGTACCCAGTTCTAAAGGAATTCCTTGATTCATTGGTGCAAAAGTATGAAAAAAGTACTACTTTTGTTTCCACTTGTCTAAACGATGATTACTTTTTTCGTATCTATAACTGCCCTGCTACTTGGGTACCTTTTCTACGGGAAATACCTTTCGAAGGTATTTGGAGTCTCCTCCTCTATTGCTACCCCCGTAAAAAGGCTCGCTGATGGTATTGATTATAAAGAACTCAAACCATGGCGTATTTTCGTCATTCAGTTTCTAAACATTGCGGGGCTCGGTCCCATTTTTGGTGCCATTCTCGGAGCTGCATACGGACCTATTGCATATATTTGGATAGTAGTAGGCTGCATCTTTATGGGAGCTGCACTCGATTTCATGATAGGAATGCTCTCGTTTCGCAACGACGGGATAAGCCTTCCGGGATTGGTTGGCAAGTATCTCGGCAAATGGCCCAAGATTCTGCTTCTTATCATCACACCTCTTCTCCTTTTCGCAGTTGGTTCATCATTCGTTACAGGTCCCGCAGATTTATTGACTTCTCTTACCTCATGGAACAAATATATCTGGTTATATATCATTTTCGGGTATTACATTCTGGCCACACTTCTCCCCATAGATAAAATTATAGGCAAGATCTATCCGTTTATGGGTGGCTTATTGCTATTTATGGCTACTGCCATCTGCGCGGTAATGCTATATAAAGGATTTGCCGGAGATATTTATTTGATAGAACTCACCCCTCAAAGCTTTAAAAATTTCCATGCACACCCCGAATCAAACATACTGATCCCTATGCTTTTCATTGTAGTCTCCTGCGGTGCCATTTCAGGATTTCATTCTACCCAATCACCTCTGATGGCCCGCTGTATCTCCGATGAAAAATATGGTCGTCCCATTTTTTATGGTGCTATGATATGCGAAGGTGTTGTGGCACTTATCTGGGCTACTGCCGCTATGGCATTTTTCAATGGTCCCGAAGGTCTGAATATTGCTGCCGAAGGGGGTATGACCCCTGCCATCATAGTGGACACCATCTGCAAATCTTGGCTTGGAAAGATTGGAGCCATTGTTGCTGTGCTCGGAGTAGTGGTATGCCCCATTACTTCAGGTGATACCGCTTTCAGAAGTCTTCGATTAGTCGCTGCAGATGCTTTGAAATACAATCAGAAACCTCTTGTCAACAGACTATTCGTAGCTGTTCCCATCTTCGTTATTGCTCTATTTCTGTGCAATTTTGACTTCTCCACTATCTGGAAGTTCGTAGGCATCATGAACCAGGTATTGGCTACCATCTGCCTTTGGACCATTTCAAAATACCTCAGCATTAAAGGCAAGAATCACCTCCTTCTCTCTATTCCTGCCACATTCATGACATTTATCTGTGTTAGTTATTTTATGATAGCTCCGCACAAAGTTGGCGGACTCGCTCTCAATCACGCAGCCAGTTATATTACCGGAGTAGTTGTGGCCGTTGCACTCTTTATTTTCTTTATTCTTCATACTAAGAATCAGAAAAAAATCTACCTTTGAGCTAAATATGAAAAGAACGACTTTAAATAACATTTGGTGGTGGCGCGAAAATCATTTTTTCTGCGACGCACTTGTGTTATAATATAAGTCTATAATTATATTCTAAGCCCCTTGCGTACGCACGCAGGGGGCTTTTTTTTGATTACTATTAACATAACAATATTAAGAAACATGAAACAAATTACGAAAACAACCAAAAAGTATTTATTGACAGATGAAGAACTCCCGAAAGTATGGTATAATGTCCTTTCAGACCTTCCCGATCTGCAGCCAATGCTACATCCTGTTACCAAAAAACCCCTTACACCTCAAGATATGGAGGGATTATTTGCCAAACCCCTGATAGCACAAGAGTTTTCAAAAGAGAGATGGATTGAAATTCCCAAAGAAGTGCGCACTCTCTATAAGATATATCGCCCCTCTCCATTGGTGAGGGCAAGTGGACTTGAAAAAGCCCTCGACACTCCTGCCAAAATATATTTCAAAAACGAATCGGTATCTCCTGTAGGTTCTCACAAGCTCAATTCAGCCATACCTCAGGTCTATTTCAACAAAATTGATGGAGTGAAGCATCTCACTACAGAGACAGGTGCAGGACAGTGGGGCTCTGCCATGGCCATTGCTTGCCAACATTTCGGAATATCAGCTTTGATATACATGGTAAGACTCAGCTCGTCTCAAAAGCCGTTTCGCAAAATTGTAATGGAGACTTACGGCGGCAAAGTCATCCCATCCCCAAGTGACACAACCATCATCGGAAGAAAATTTCTGGAGGAGACTCCCGACACCCCGGGGACACTCGGTATGGCTATTTCAGAAGCGTGTGAAGTGGCTTTGACACAGCCTGACACGAAATATGTTCTCGGTAGCGTATTGAACTTTGTAATGCTTCATCAGACTATCATCGGACTTGAAGCAGAGAAACAGTTTGAGATGGCAGATGATTACCCTGACACCATCATAGGGGCATTTGGAGGAGGGTCAAATTTCGGCGGGATAAGTCTTCCTTTTCTGCGCCATCAGTTGGCCGGAAAAAGAAAGTTTGACCTTATTGCGGCAGAAAGCAGCGGTTGCCCAAAACTTACAAAAGGGAGATTTCAATATGATTTCGGTGATTCTGCAGGAATGACCCCACTGATACCAATGTACAGCCTCGGAAACGATTTCCAGCCATCACCCATCCACGCAGGGGGACTTCGCTATCATGGTGCAGGAGCCATCATGAGTCAACTTCTGAAAGATGGTATTATCCGCGCAGTAGATATTGACCAGAATGATGCATTGAAGGCAGGTATATTATTCTCCCGCGTAGAGGGAATTATCCCCGCTCCTGAATCCTGTCATGCTATAGCAGCTACTATCAACGAAGCACTAAAAGCCAAGAAGGCCGGGGAGGAAAAGACGATTTTGTTCAATCTTTCCGGCCACGGCCTTCTCGATTTAAAAGCTTATCAGGATTACCTGTCGCAAGATTAATAGTACTCTACCTTCACTCTCCCTTCCAGGACTTCCAAACCATTCTTGGCAAGGGCTCCCATCTCATCTTCACCGGGGTACACCTTAACAGGAGCGAGGAATGATACCATATCAGTAAGTTGGTCCATCATACCTTTACCATAAGCGATACCTCCGGTGAGAAGTATGGCATCCACTTTACCTCCGAGAACGACTGACATCGACCCGATAGCTTTAGCGACATTGTAAATAAAGGCATCGGAGATGAGTTTGGCATTTTGGTCTCCTTCTGATACTCTCTTCTCCACTTCCTGAAATGAATTGGTACCCAGATGAGCTACCACTCCACCCTGACCGGATATCATCTTCTTGACCTTTTCAAAAGGATATTTCCCTGAAAAACATACTTTTGCGAGCTGAAGTGCAGGAAGAGTACCGGCTCTTTCAGGACTAAAAGGACCTTCTCCGTTGAGAGCATTATTGACATCTACCACTTTGCCTTTGAGGTGAGCACCCACAGAGACGCCACCACCAAGATGGGCAACTACCAGATTGAGAGAGTTGTATGGAACACCTTTCTCCGCAGCATACTGCTTGGCAATGGCCTTTTGGTTGAGAGCGTGAAAAATGGAAATATGGGGGAATAACGGATGTCCTCCCACTCTCGCAACATCAGACAGTTCATCCACTACTACGGGGTCT
>CAYMAX010000018.1:0-26195 GCA_964388595.1 uncultured Muribaculaceae bacterium | reverse complement strand
AAACCAAATCGCAGCCCAGTCTTCGCAAGTCTTTTGTGATACCATCTCAAGGCCGTTTCTCATACCTTCTTCTCGGAGCATGGCGATGTCTCGTTCATAGAATCCGCTGACTATCAGTCTCCCTCCCTCTTTCAGGGCAGTAGAGTAGGTCGATATGTCTTCTAAAAGTATATTGCGGTTGATATTGGCCAAAAGAAGGTCATATTTACCTTTCTGTATCAAAGAGGCATCTCCATAGAGGATTTTGATGTGGTCTCCCTGGTGATTGAGTCTCGCATTTTCTTTGGCGGAGCGTACTGCTACCGGGTCAATGTCGATGGCATGTACCGGGATTTTGGCTCCCATCATGGCGGCAAGGATGGAGAGTATCCCTGTCCCGCAGCCCATATCTAGGACTTGTAACCCTTTAAGCCCTTTTTTCAAATCATTCGTAGCTGACAAAGGATCACCATCATCTGAACCTTGTCCACCGATGGAAAATAGCTCTTCTATCATCAGGCATGTGGTCTGGTGGTGTCCGGTACCAAATGCCATTTTGGGATTGATGTTGATGGTAAAAAGGGTCTTGGGACATTTGTGCTCCGGTGCTTTGATAGTGCATTTCCCATCCACCACCACAGGCTCGAATGAGGATTCCCACACGAGGTTCCAATTCTCCTGCATGATGAGCTGAAGCGAGTATTCGACTTCAAATTGAGAATGGGCAAAGCCGCTTAAAATGGTTTTAAGATATTGCTCGGAAAACTTTTCCTGAGGGATGTAGGCCTTGAGGAAGGGTTCTTCTACCATATAACTTTCAAACCCGAGAGCATCTATCTCGGCTGTGACAATGTCAGATGCCTCCTCTGTAAAAGGGGCGATACGAATGGATACTTCAATATAATCCATTTCTTCGGAGTCAGAATTAGTAGGATGTGGCTATGCCAATGAAGTCATCTGCTTTAAGTGCTGCACCTCCGATGAGTCCGCCATCGATGTCCGGCTGTGCAAAAAGTTCACGGGCATTGGATGGTTTGCAACTTCCTCCGTAGAGAATGGAAATATCTTCAGCCAGTTTCCCGAATTTACGGGCAATGGTGGTGCGAATGAAGGCGTGTATCTCTTGTGCCTGTGCTGCAGAGGCTGTCTTGCCTGTGCCGATGGCCCAAACTGGTTCATAAGCTACTGTGATGTGTGCCATTTGCTCCGGTGTGAGTGTGAAGAGGACTTCTTCTATCTGCTTGCCAACTACTTCGAAATGGCGTCCTGCCTCTCTCTCTTCCAATTTCTCTCCCACACAGAAAATGGGCTGAATGTCATTGGCGAGAGCAAGATTGATTTTCTCAATTAATTTGGAAGAGGTCTCGGTGTAGTATTCTCTTCTTTCTGAGTGCCCGAGAATGACGAATGAGCAGTGGACAGATTTGAGCATGGCTGCTGAAATCTCGCCGGTGTATGCACCTTTTTCGTGGTCAGCGCAATTCTGGGCAGCAAGGGCGATAGGGGTCTCTTTTATCATCCTGCCTATGTGGCAAAGATGTGTGAAGGGAGGGGCAATGATTAGCTGAACATCTTTGGGAACCAATGCCATTTTGCTAATAATCTCTTCTACAAGCGCATTGCCTTCGCTTACGACTGTGTTCATTTTCCAGTTTCCTGCTACGATTTTTCTTCTCATAATATGTGATTTTTAATTGTTGTCCTGACTAACAAAGGTATGAAAATCTTTTGTGATGTGGCAGATTATGTATACTTTTACACCCCCAAATTTTGACAATATAAATTATCTGATAATATGAACATTACTCAAATCAAAAATGACGGCCTGACAGTAGAGGTCGAGTTGAACTTCGTTAAAGAAGATTATGCCGATAAGAAGAAAAAAGCTCTCAATAAATTTCGTCGCGAGACCGATATCAAAGGGTTTAGAAAAGGCAATGCCCCGATGTCACTTGTAGAGAAGCTTCACGGAGGTGCTGCTTTGGTCGATTCCATCAATGAACTGATATCTGACAATCTCAACAAATATATCACTGACAATAAACTGGAAATCATCGGCGAACCTCTTCCCATCGAAGATAAAGATTCCAAAAACGATTGGGAAAACGAAGGCAACTTCAACTTTAAATTTGAGATAGCTTTGGCTCCTAAGTTTGATGTCTCCCTGAGCACAGATGACAAGATAGTCTCTTATGATGTCACAGTCTCTGCCAAGGCCAAAGAGGAATACAAAGAGAATCTGTATAAACAATCTGCCAAGCTTGAGTCCTGCGACACAGCAAGTGAAGATGACTTTGTGTTGGCCGATTTTGTGCAAGGCGACAAGAAAGTCGATACAGTATATGTCTCTATGAAGACCTTGAAAGAAAAAGAGGCCAAAGAGTTGTTCCTGGGTAAGAAGAAAGGTGACGAATTTGATGTAGATGTAGTCAAGACATTTCCTTCAGATGTCGACAGGGCTGCTATGCTCAAGATGAAGAAAGAGGAGCTCGAAGGTCTTGCTCCCGTATGGCATGTTGTAGTGACAGATATTAAGACTTATGTAGATGCCAAGCCCGGTAAAGAGTTATATGACCAACTTTTCGGAGAAGGTGTAGTGAAAGATGAGAAAGGTTTTGACGAGAAGGTAGACCAGAGAATGCAGGAAGAGTGCAAGCAGGAGAGCAACTATCGTTTCGCTTTGGATGCCAAAGAGTATCTTATCAAGAAAGCCGATATCAAACTTCCTGAGGATTTCCTCAAGAGATGGCTTTTCAATGCCAATGAGGGTAAATTTACTATGGAAGAAATAGAGAAAGATTTCCCTATGTTTTTGAAAGATTTCTGCTGGCAGACTATTTCCCAAAAGATAATGAGGGACCAGAAGCTCGAGGTCACCAAAGAGGCTCTTCTCGAGGAGACCAAGAACCTCGCAAGATATCAATTTGCCATGTACGGAATGTCCAATGTCCCTGAAGAGCATATAGTTAAGTATGCGCAGTCAATGCTCCAGGACGAGAAACAAAGCCGTCGTATATATGAGAAAGTCGAGAGTGACGTCGTGATAGGATATGTCCGTTCAGTGGTGACTCTTGAAGAGAAAAAGATTGCCTCCGACAAGATTCGCAAAATGAACGAACAGCAACAATAACAATTATGGCTACAGAATTTGACAAATTTGCTAAAGACAAGTTAGGAATAAGCAGCCTTACTCTTGACTCATATTCGAAAACTACTGCAGGATATATCAATCCCATGATTATCGAGGAGAGACAGCTCAATGTCGCATCTATGGATGTCTTCTCGAGACTTATGATGGACAGAATCATATTTTTGGGTGTTCCGATAGACAATGATGTAGCCAATATTATTCAGGCTCAGCTTCTTTTTCTCGAATCTACAGATCCCAACACTGACATACAAATCTATATCAATTCCCCCGGAGGGATGGTATATGCAGGACTCGGCATATATGATACGATGCAGTTGGTAGTTCCTGATGTCGCTACTATCTGCACCGGCATGGCTGCTTCTATGGCGGCAGTTCTTCTTACTGCTGGAGCCAAAGGCAAACGTTCTGTCTTGAATCATTCCCGCGTGCTGATACATCAGCCGATGGGTGGGGCAGAGGGTCAGGCTTCTGACATAGAGATAGCCGCACGCGAGATCAGAAATCTTAAAAACGAACTTTACGAGATATTGTCGGTGCATACAGGCAAGACCACCAAGCAACTTGAAAAAGATGCCGACCGTGATTACTGGATGTCTGCTCCTGAGGCTGTCAAATATGGTATGGTGGACCAAATACTGGTCCGTACTGAAATCCCTAAAAAACAATAACGATGCCCAAGACGAAGCTCAAATGTGCTCTCTGTGGCAGAAGTGAAGAAGAAGTAGATATTTTTCTGAAAACGGACACTGCCGCCATCTGCACAGAGTGTGCTATGACTGTATCGGACTATGTGGTCGATATTATCGGCACCAAGACTCGTAAGTCCGGTAAATCCAATAGTCAGGCTCCAAAGGAATTCATTGAGAAGACTCCCAAGCAAATTACCGATTTTCTCGACCAGTATGTCATAGGCCAGGACAAAGCCAAAAAGTATCTTTCAGTGGCTGTCTATAACCATTATAAACGTATCAACAATCCATCTTCAAGTGACCTGGACATTGATAAATCCAATATTCTGATGGTAGGGGCTACAGGTACCGGAAAGACTCTTCTTGCCAAGTCCATAGCTCACATGCTCAATGTCCCTTTTGCCATAGTAGATGCTACTGTTCTTACTGAGGCCGGATATGTGGGAGAAGATGTCGAGACAATGCTCACTCGTCTGCTTCAGGAAGCTGATTTCGATGTGGCAAGGGCTGAACGGGGGATAGTTTTTATAGATGAGATAGATAAGATAGCACGTAAGAGTGATAATCCCTCTATCACCAGAGATGTCTCCGGAGAGGGGGTACAGCAGGCTATGCTAAAACTCTTGGAGGGAAGTATCGTCAATGTCCCGCCCAAGGGGGGAAGGAAACATCCCGAGCAGGAGATGATAGCAGTCAATACTCAAAATATACTTTTTATCTGTGGAGGTGCGTTTGAAGGGATAGAGAAGCGTATTGCACAAAGGCTCAATACACAGGTTGTGGGTTATGGTGCCCAAAAATTAAATTCCCGTATTGATAAGAAAAATTTATTGCAATATATTGCCCCTCAAGACCTTCGAGCCTATGGCCTGATACCTGAGATTGTGGGACGTCTGCCCATAGTCACACACCTTGACCCTTTGGACAGGGATGCGCTTTTGAGGATCCTTACTGAGCCTAAGAATGCCCTTATCAAGCAATATGTCAAGTTGTTCGAGCTTGATGGAGTGAAGCTTGTCATACCACATGAGGTACTGGAGCTTATAGTCGATACTGCTATTAAATTCAATCTTGGAGCCAGAGGCTTGCGCTCTATATGCGAGACTATCCTGCTGGACCCGATGTATGACACCCCGGGTTCCGGTCAAAAATCCTTTAACGTCTCTCTTTCTTACGCAAAAGATAAGCTCTCTACCTTCACCGGTACGATGAGAGCATAAAAAAAGATGACCAAAACGGTCATCTTTTTTTAATAGTAAAGCAGCAATTATTTAGAAGTACAAGTAATACCTGATTCTACAAGGGCTACCCAAGTGTTCAGGTCTGAGCATTTGCCTTCTGTGATGTCAACATCTTCTGTAAGAACGACCTCACCTAAATATTTAGTAACACAGTGACATGTCTGAGCACCTGATTTCTCGCAGGAAGCGAGTGATGCTAAAAGTGCAAGCCCGAAAACGAGGGCGCCTGCTTTACGGATAATTTTTTTCATTGCAATAAAAATTAAGTTAGTGAGCAACAAAGATAGATATTTTCTGGAATTTAGTAGCTTCCTCACGAGACTTTTTATCGAAATTTTTGCCTGATGAAGCATATATAATATTTCTCGAACTATTGATGAGAAGACCGCAGTGAGAATTGAGGCCAAACTTGGTCACTTCATTAAGGTCTCCACCCTGGGCGCCTACACCCGGGACGAGGAGAAAATTGTCAGGGCAGATGGCACGGACATCTTGAAGTATCTTGGGATGAGTGGCTCCCACAACGAACATAAGTCGCTCGTGGTGATGACCATAGCAATTTTCTACTTCAGTAGAAGTTCTTTTTATGATTTTCTCAAACATATAGCGTTCTTCTTCTTCAGAAAGACGTGTCATCTGAAAATCAAAGGCGGAAGCATTGGAGGTAAGTGCAAGTACTATAGCCCACTTGCCGTCATAGCGAAGAAATGGTTGTATGGCATCAAATCCCATATAAGGGGAGAGGGTCACAGCGTCGAAATCCATCTTTTGGAAGAAGGCTTCTGCATATTTGTCGGCGGTGTTGCCGATATCACCTCTTTTGGCATCTGCGATGAGAAATATCTCGGGGTAGTGACGACGAATATAGGCGACTGTCATCTCAAGCTGTTTCCATCCCTGATGACCCTGTGCCTCATAAAATGCGGTGTTAGGCTTGTAAGCCACACACAGAGAGGCAGTAGCCTGAACTATCGCTTTGTTGAATTCGTAGAGAGGATATTTGTATTTCAGAAGATGAGTGGGAATTTTCTCAATATCACTATCCAAACCTATGCAGAGAGAAGTCTGCTTCAGTTCAGTTTGACGGTATAATTCATCGTATGTCATTTGTCAAAATATTTATAGAAAAGAGCTATTGACTCCATACCCTTTTCCCACTGGGAGAGAAGGTAACTTTCATTGGGGGAGTGGATTGTATCTCTTTCGAGGCCAAATCCCATGAGAAGGGGATCTGCGTGCAGGATATGTTGCATATCAGCCAAGATGGCGATAGAGCCTCCTCCACGGCTGGGGACAGGTTCGATACCATAAACTTCTTTGACGGCACGGGCGGCAGCTTGGTATGCTCCCGAAGAGATGGGAATCAGGAAACCGTTGCCGCTATGACACTGTGTGACTTTCACCCTTACCCCTTTGGGAGCTATTGAGAGAACATATTTGGTAAACAAATCCGCAATTTTTTTGTACTCCTGATTGGGAACGAGCCTCATAGAGACTTTGGCTTTGGCAGAAGTGGGGATAATCGTCTTGGAACCCTCTCCTGTGAAACCTCCGACTATGCCGTTGACATCCAGACAGGGACGAATGCCCGTCCTCTCCAAAGTAGTGTAACCTTTTTCTCCGTTCACATCATCGATATCGAGGAATTTGTTGTATTTCTCTTGGTTAAATGGTGCGCGGGCCAACATTTTTCTCTCCTTTTCAGATAACTCTATCACATCATCGTAAAATCCTTTGATGGTGATATGACCATCTTTGTCAATGAGCTGGTTGATGATATGACACAAAGCATTGATGGGATTGACTACGGCACCTCCATAGTGTCCAGAGTGAAGGTCTTTATTGGGTCCTGTGACCTCTATCTCCATATAACAGATACCTCTCATACCGCAGTTGATAGAGGGTACCTCTTCCGATATCATAGTGGTGTCTGAGACAAGGATGATATCGCAGGCGAGTAGGTCTTTATGTGTCTCTACCCACGATTCGAGTGATTTGGAACCTATCTCTTCTTCCCCTTCAAATATGAATTTGATATTGTGCCTCTGAAGTCCTTTCCTATTTAGATATTCAAATGCCTTGATGTGCATAAATGACTGTCCCTTATCGTCGTTGGCACCTCTGCAGTAGATGGCCCCATCCCTGATAGAGGGTTCGAATGGGGGGGTCTTCCAGAGTTCAATGGGGTCCACCGGCTGTACATCATAATGTCCGTATATGAGGATAGTGGGCTTGGATGGGTCGATAAGTTTCTCGCCGTAGACCACAGGGTGACCATCGGTGGGGTACACTTCTGCCTTGTCTGCTCCAGCCTCTAAAAGAAGGGATTTAAACTTCTCTGCGCACAATGTCATATCTGCGCGATGTGACTCTTCGGAACTGACAGAGGGAATACGGAGAATATCGAATAATTCATTAAGGAATCGCTCTTTGTTGTCTTGAATATATTGTTTCATAAATATTGATGTTTACTATCGTCAGTCTGGTGATGGGAGAGTTCAGCGATGATGGTCTCTGACCCGATGACTTTATCTCCGATATGTACTTTTATCTCTGAATCAAGAGGGATGAAAACATCTGCTCTGGAGCCGAATTTGATAAAACCAAGTTCATCTCCCGATTTGAATTCTTTGCCTGTCTCTGCATAGCAGACCACCCTTCGGGCGAATAGACCTGCTATCTGTCTGCAAAGCACTTCCTGCCCATCTTTGTTCTTGAAAACTACCGTAGTCCTCTCATTCTTGGTAGAGGATTTGGGATGCCACGCAGCCAAATAATGACCGGGGTGGTATTTGAAGAAAGTGACTATGCCATTGATTGGTATCCAGTTGATGTGAACGTTGAAGAACGTCATGAAAACCGATATCTGAAGGACCTTTTTCTTGAAATATTCTCCCTCTTCCACTTCTTGGATTATCACTATCTTGCCATCTGCAGGAGCGGTGACCTTATAATCATCCCCTGATGGATGACGTATGGGGTTTCGGAAAAAGGAGATAAAGAAAACAACAAAAATAAAGGGAATCAGGGAGACGAGACAGGTCCATATCTTGATACCAAAGAAATAGAAAAGCAGGGTCGCAATGATGAGGAATAAAACGACTGAAGTGATAATCAATGTGTTGCCTTCTTTGTGAATCCTCATAATATACTAAATTACAGGCCGAGTAATAAAATGTAGGATACTGCTACAGGGAATGCCAAAAGAGCTCCATCAAATCTGTCGAGAAGTCCTCCGTGCCCCGGCATAATGTTACCTGCATCCTTTACTCCAAAATGGCGTTTGAGCTGAGATTCAGCAAGGTCGCCAAGTGTTCCGAACGAATAAATCAATAGTGCAATTATCAAAGAGTGAACCAATCCATAGTGCATCATCCCCCAGTAGTGAAGCAGGAATCCTGCAAGAATGGCGAGCAGCAATCCTCCGAAAAAGCCTTCCCATGATTTGTGAGGGGAGATGGAAGGGAATAGCTTATGACCATTTTTCTGACCGAAAGTCATCCCAAAAATATATGCTCCCACGTCGCCTGACCACAATATTATCATCAGTGACAGCACCACTTTGCCGTTAAACGCCCCGGTCAACATGTCGAAAGAGATGAGATGGAGCATGGTAAATGGAAGTGCTATGTAGAGAATCGCAGTCAGAAGAAAAGGGTAGGAGAGATATGACTGTCTCTCTCTGTCGTAAAGGATGGTAACAAAAATCGCTACCAGCAGCAGAGGTATCAGAAGAAGCCATTTGACATCTATAGAATAGCACATGATGAGATAGGTCAGAAAGAATAACAATACTCCGGCGAGAATGGAAAAGAATTGGGCCAGAGGATGTCTCCCTTTCATAGTGACAGTAAGGTACTCGTTCATCATTATCAGAACTATCAGAGAGAAGATAACTCCGAATGCCTGGGGACACCATAGCAGGGCTGCGAGCATAATCCCGAGAAAAACGATGGCGCTTGCAGTCCTGATAAGCAGATTTTTCATAATATGGAGATTATGCCTGAGATGGTGTAGGCTCTGTAGGATTTAGGGAATCGGGGGTCTTGGCATCTCCTGTGCGGGGACCGAATATCTTCTCGAGGTCATCACTGAAGATAACTTCTTTTTCAAGGAGCAATTGGGCGAGAGTGGTGAACTTGTCGATATTCGCTTTAAGTACTTCAAGAGCTGTTTTATGGGCAGAATCTATCAGAGATTTGGCCTCATGGTCGATGAGCTCGGCTGTCTTCTCGCTGTATGGTTTGTTGAAATTGTATCCGGCATTTTCTGAGGAATCATAGAATGAGATATTTCCAACTTTTTCACTCATACCGAAATAACTTACCATGGCATAGGCCTGTTTGGTCACCTTCTCAAGGTCATTCATGGCACCTGTGGAGATTTTACCGTTGATAATCTCTTCAGCTGCGCGACCTCCGAGGGTGGCGGCCATCTCATCCATCATCTGTTCAGTAGTGGTAATCTGTCTCTCTTCAGGAAGATACCATGCTGCTCCGAGTGCTCTGCCTCGAGGAATAATGGTCACTTTGAGCAGTGGATTGGCATTGGGAAGTATCCAACTGACTACAGCATGACCTGCTTCGTGGAATGCTATTGTCCTCTTTTCCTGAGGAGCAATAATCTTGCTCTTGCGCTCCAATCCGCCGACTATTCTGTCGATGGCATCGAGGAAGTCCTGTTTCTCTATGACAGATTTATTTTTACGAGCTGCTATCAGCGCAGCTTCGTTGCAAACATTGGCAATATCGGCACCGGAAAAGCCGGGAGTCTGTTTGGCAAGGAAATCGAGATCGAATCCGGGTACTAATTTGAGATTTCTTGAATGGACTTTGAATATCTCGAGACGCTCCTTCAATTCAGGAAGGTCGACATTGATTTGTCTGTCAAAACGACCTGCACGCATGAGGGCTTTGTCGAGGACATCGGCTCTGTTGGTGGCTGCCAAGATGATGACGCCTGAGTTGGAACCAAATCCGTCCATCTCGGTAAGAAGCTGGTTGAGAGTGTTTTCTCTCTCATCGTTGGATGAAAAACCGACATTCTTACTTCTTGCCCTGCCCACTGCGTCGATTTCATCTATAAATACTATGCAAGGGGCTTTTTCTTTGGCCTGTTTGAAGAGGTCTCTCACTCTGGATGCTCCGACTCCCACAAACATTTCTACGAAATCAGAACCTGAAATGGAAAAGAAGGGGACATCTGCTTCACCCGCTACGGCTTTGGCGAGCAGTGTCTTACCTGTGCCAGGAGGGCCTACAAGAAGTGCACCTTTGGGGATTTTGCCTCCCAAAGCTGTATATTTGGAGGGTTTTTTAAGGAAATCCACTATCTCCATCACTTCGACTTTGGCCTCTTCCAAGCCAGCCACATCTTTGAAAGTGACTTTGACATTATTTTCTTTATCAAACAATTTGGCCTGGGATTTACCGACAGAGAAAATACCTCCGCCACCGCCCATACCGCCATTCATCCCTTTCTGCATGGGACGGAACATGATAAACCAGAGAATGGCAAACAGGAGGAGAGGGAAAACTACCCATTCAATGAGCTTGCCCATGTAGTCATTGCGCTCTTCGGTGACAAGTGTGAAACGTTGATTTTCAGGAAGTGACATACGACTTTGTTCGAAAGTCTCCTCTGCGTTGAAATTGTCAGATACAATGAAATAAAAATGGGGGCCCATGCGCGGTGTCTTGCCTCCGAAATATTTATTGGTATATTTGGCGAGGGCGTTATCACGAATATAGACCTCTCCCTGATGGAGATTGGTAAGATAGACTATCTTTTCAACATCTCCGGCGGGAATCATTTGTTCCTTGACCACTAACCATTCTGTCTTGACGGTACTTGGTGAAGAGAATGACCTTATCAGGTATATGGAAAATAATCCTATCAGAAGTATTATCCAGAAGTAGTTAAATTTGGGCTTCTGAGGTATTGGCTTTTTCTTTTGAGTATTATTCATATCAGTCTTTGTATTCTTTTTTGGGGGCGTCTGCCCATAGGTCTTCCAAATGGTAAAAATGCCTGTATTCTGTCTTGAAAATATGGACTACGACATTGAAATAATCGAGTATTATCCAGAAACCGTTCTCTTTGCCCTGCATTCTGACTACTTTGCGATGGCACTTTTCGAGCATCATCTCTTCTACGTTGTCAGCTATGGCAGTAACCTGAGTGGAAGAGTCTGCATTGCAGATGACGAAAAAATCGGTAATGGAAGAGCCGACCTTTCTAAGATCGAGGGAACACACATTTGAGGCTTTTTTGTCGAGCATTGCCGAAGCAATCGTATCGATCTCTTTCATTTTTTATATTTTTGCAATGCAAATATAGTAACAATTTTTCGGCCAAAATTGCTTCGGCCGGTTTTATGTACAAAAAGGCAGATATGGTAGTAAAATGGATGGAAAGTGTGGATAGCACTAATTATGAGGCCAAAAGGTGTCAGGAAGATGCTTCAGATATGACTGTATGGTCTGCGCTGTTTCAGACATGCGGTAGGGGTCAGAGAGGCAATAAATGGGTCAGTTCCCAGGGACTCAACCTGACTTTTTCGATTTTGCTGAAGCCTGACAATATATTGGCCATCAATCAGTTCATCATATCTCAGATGGCTTCTTTGGCTGTCAGAGACTATCTGGCAGACAAAGGAATATTTGCCAAAATCAAGTGGCCCAATGATATTATGGTCGAGGGTCGTAAAATTTGTGGGATTTTGATAGAAAACAGTGTGTTAAGTGACAGATTGGCAGGAAGCATAGTCGGAATAGGGCTCAATCTCAATCAGACTCTATTTGGAGAAGATGCTCCCAATTCCACTTCCGTGGCGCTGCTTCTCAAAGAGTCAGATGGGAGTGTGAAGTTCGATATACACAAGGAGTTAGATTTATTCCTCGAGCATTTTGCTCTCTTATATAATGATGTCTCGAAGGGACAATATGCTGAGATAGAAGAGCGTTATATGGCTCATCTCTATATGCTCGATGTATGGCATACTTTCTATGATTGTATATCCAAGAGAGCTTTTGAAGGGAAGATAACAGGTGTAGATAAAGCAACTGCCCGTCTGGTAATATTGAAAAGAGACGGGCAGCTGTCAAAGTTTGCTTTTAAAGAGGTCAGTTATATCATTCCCCATTCATAGAGATTAAAAATTCTTCATTGTCTTTGGTCTTTTCAAGACGCGATTTCATAAACTCCATAGCTTCCACGCAATTCATATCTGCTAAGTAGTTGCGGAGTATCCACAATCTGTTGAGAGTCTCCTTGGGGAGGAGTAAATCATCGCGACGTGTGCTTGAAAGAGTGACATCAACGGCAGGGAAGATACGTTTGTTGGAGAGTTTGCGGTCAAGCTGTAGCTCCATGTTACCTGTCCCCTTGAATTCCTCGAAAATAACTTCGTCCATCTTGGAGCCTGTCTCGGTAAGAGCGGTGGCCAAAATAGTGAGTGAACCGCCATTTTCGATTTTACGTGCTGCACCGAAAAAGCGTTTGGGCTTATGAAGAGCATTGGCATCTACACCACCTGAAAGGACTTTCCCTGAAGCTGGCTGCACAGTGTTGAATGCACGTGCCAGACGGGTAATGGAGTCGAGGAGAATCACTACATCGTGACCGCATTCTACCAGTCTTTTGGCTTTCTCAAGAACTATGCTTGCCACTTTTACATGCCTTTCTGCAGGTTCATCAAAAGTAGAAGCTACCACTTCGGCCTTAACGCTGCGGGCCATATCTGTCACCTCTTCAGGACGTTCATCGATGAGGAGGACTATCATATATACTTCGGGATGATTGTCTGCTATGGCATTGGCAATAGCTTTGAGCAACATAGTCTTTCCGGTCTTGGGCTGGGCGACGATGAGTCCTCGCTGACCTTTACCGATAGGGGTGAACATATCGACTACTCTGCAAGAAAGGTCGTTGTGACCATTGGATGTGATATCGAACTTCTCCTGAGGGAACAGAGGGGTAAGAAAATCAAATGGGACTCTGTCTCTTATAAATTCGGGGCTGCGACCATTGATGCGGTTGACCTTGACCAAAGGGAAATATTTATCTCCTTCGCGGGGAGGTCTGATCTCACCGACTATCGTGTCTCCTGTCTTGAGACCCATTTGTTTAATCTGAGTCTGAGATACATAGATATCATCTGGAGAATTGAGATAATTGTAATCTGAGGAACGGAGGAAACCATATCCATCGGGCATGATTTCAAGCACACCGGTAGATTCTACAATACCTTCGAATTCAATTCTGGGAGCTTTGGGCTCCTGAGCCTGTTCCGCTCTGGTGTCGTGCTTGGCATCGTGATGATGGTCTTGTCTGTTGTCCTGACGATGATCGGGTCTGTTATTTGGTCTCTGCTCCTGTGCAGGTTTGTTGTTTTCCTGAGGTGCAGAAGTATTGGGTGTTTGAGGAATATTTTCAGATACCGGAGGCACTTGAGCCTGAGCCTGAAGGGGAGCTACTGCCGGTGCTGCTTTTTTCTTGGGTCTGCCTCTTTTGGCAGTGGGTGCTACTTGAGCAGGCTGTGATGCAACATTGGCCTGCTGCTGTGTCTGCTGTGGCTGCTGAAATAGTTGGGGCTGTGATGGTATCTGAGGTTGTTTAGGCTGCTGTGGCTGCTGAGGTGCCTGTGACTGTCTGGGCTGTTGTGGCTGCTGTGGTGCCTGTGACTGTCTGGGCTGCTGTGGTGCCTGTGACTGTCTGGGCTGCTGTGGTGCCTGCGATTGTCTCGGCTGCCGGGGCTGAGGGACTTGCTGTGATTTCTGCACTTGTTGTGGAGGCAGAGATGGCTGGGGAGAATTGTTTTGCAATGCAATAGGTTTGGATGGCGATTTAACAATTCGTGTCCTTTTGGGAGGCCTTGGATTTTCACGGCTTTGGACAGCTTGTTCATCCAATATTTTATAAATAAGATCTTCTTTGCTAAAAGACTCGGCCTTCTTGATGCTCAGGTTTTTAGCGATTACAAACAAGTCATCCTGACTTTTTGCATTCAATTCTACTATGTCGTACATCTGTTGTTATTAAGAGGAAAAATCCGATTGGATCGATAATTGTTGCAAATATAGTAAAAAATCAATTTCTACCACATATTTTTTAATAAATGAGGAAATTATTAGAAAACCATTTCTGATTTACTCTCTATTTTTATCGATTAAAAATATCTTTGTTGTGCTTTTGTTACCGATGTCTTTCGGTCAAAAATAACCTATCAACATAAGTTCGCTTTTATTAATCCCGCAGAATTTTTAATTTTGTGGGATTAATGGGTTATTACAACATCATTCTGATAGTAAATGCGACATCCATTTTAGTGTTGCTGATTCTTGCTTTGTTGCTTCTGATATCGACAAAGTTTAAGGGTGCCAATGCCTATGCTGCTGCCATTATTGTCTTTACCACCATCCCTGTCTATGTGTATAATCTTTGCAGAGCAATGGAATGGTATTCTGTTGCGCAGTACATTGCCCCATTTGCTTTCTCATTGAATGCCATGCTGATGCCCCTTCTGTGGCTTTTTGTCAGGAGCAATTTCGTTAAAAACTTTAAGCTGACCCCCATCAGGTCTCTGCACTTTCTCCCTGCGATTTTTTTATTTGTAGTATATTTTATCATTTTCTTTTCTGTGCCGGTAGAACATCGTTTGGACTGGATGATACAGGAGAAGGCCGGAGCCGATACCCTGCTTGGTAATATCAATTCTGCAGTAGTCTTCACTCAGGTATTCGTATATTTCATACTCATTTTCCTCTACTTATACAGCATCAAGAAGTTGATAGTTGATAATTATTCTCAAGCTCAATGGGTGAGTAAATTGTGGATATGGAGGTTTATGATTCTCGTATTCTCACTTTTCTTGATTGTCTTTGTATGTTATCTTGTGGCACCCCGGACCGATGAATGGCTCTTTCAGATTCTCAACATGATAGCTATGATATATCTTGCCTACAATTCCATGAAAGGTGCTCAGAATAAAAGTACTCTCGAACTGCCGATGGAGATGGAAGAAAAGGACTCCATCCTGGGAGAAGACCTCGATACACTTGCCGATTATGCCACTCAGATCATTGACTACCTGACTGATACTGAAGCTTATCTCAATCCCAATCTTACACTCTATGATGTCTCTTCAGCGATGTCTGTATCTCCCAAGAAACTCTCCAAAGCTATTAATCACATACTTCATAAAAACTTTTTCCAGGTAGTAAATGGATTTAGAGTTGAGAAAGCCAAGAAGTTGCTTCCTCATTATAAAGATGACAATGTCACGTTGGAGACGATAGCAGAGCAGTGCGGATTTAATTCTGCAATAGTCTTCAGCAATGTCTTTAAAAAGGCTGTGGGTGAGACTCCTGCCAAGTGGACTGGCAGTCGTTATCAATCATAGTACTTCCGGATGGATGATAATCTATAACTTCTCGTTGAAGCGGTCTATGATGGCTGCTGTCATAGCTCTTACTCCCACAGGAAATGCGTTGTCGAAATCGGGTGTCATAGTGGGGCTGTGGAGTGCGGTGGTAGGACCTACTCCGAGCCATAGCATGACGGTCTGAATATCGAAATTGGTGCCATAGAAGGCGAAGTCTTCAGCTACCATGTTTTTCCCTTTGGGGATGACATTGTCTTTTCCGAGGACTGCTCTCATCGATGTGACTGTCTTGGATGTCAATTCGGGATTATTGATAAGGGGAGGAAGAGGGGAGTACATTGTGATATCTGGCATTTGGTCTGCGGGCATACCCATAGAGAGAGCGATGCCGTTGCATATCTCTGTAATTCTTTTCTGAATAAGATCTCCGGCCTTGGTGCTGAAAAATCTGGTAGTGAGCTGAAGTGATGCTGTCGAAGGGATAATGTTGGGACGTGTTCCTGCTTCGAAGTGACCTACCGTCACCACTACATCCTCCTCAGCAACATTTACTGACCTTGAGGCAATAGTCTGAAATTCCAAAACGGCGGTGCAAGCCATGATGATGGGGTCAATGCTCTCTTGAGGGTATGCTCCGTGAGCACATTTGCCGTGAAAAGTGATATTGTAATCTCTCACTCCTGCCAATGCAGGTCCCGAGGTGAATGCGATTTTACCTGCCGGGACATCTGGATTGACATGGTATGCAAAGGCATATTTTGGTTTTGGATACTTAGTGAAGAGACCGGCATTGATGACGGAGAGGGCACCGAGTCCTATCTCTTCTGCTGGCTGACATAGAGCGATGAGGGTCCCTTTCCAGAGTTTTTTATTGTAAATCAAAGATTTGAGAGTGCCAAGGAAAACAGTGGCGTGCATATCGTGCCCACAGGCGTGAAATACAGGAACGGTGACATTATCAGAAAGAGTAGTGACTGTACTTGCAAAATCGAGACCTGTATTCTCTTTTATGGGGAGTGCATCCATGTCTGTACGAAGCATTATCACAGGTCCATCTCCGTTACGTAGCAGCCCCACTACTGCTGTTTTTCCGAAATTCTCAGTCACTTCAAATCCCATCTTACGGAGTTCGTCCGCCACAATGCCGGCTGTTCTGGTCTCCTTGAAACTAAGTTCAGGATGGCTGTGAAGGTCTTTGTAGATTTCTTTGAAATATCGAAGATTTTCGGGGGTATCCTTCTGAGCAAAAGAAGGAGAGGCAATCATCAGCAACATCAGTGCGCAGATGATAAAATGTGATAAATTATTATGTTTCATAATGACAAATTTAACAAAAACTGAGTATTGTTGATAATTCTTTATAATTTTGGACAAAATTTACAAAATCATTATGAAAAATAGCATTTTTTACTTTCCATCACCGACCAATGAGCCGGTCAAAACCTATCTGAAAGGCAGTCCCGAAAGGATAGCCATCGAAGCAGAGCTTAAACGTCAGAGTTCAGTAGTACTCGATATTCCATTGATTATTGGGGGCAAAGAGGTTCGTACCGGTAACACAGGCAATGTGGTGATGCCTCATGACCATAAACATATCCTTGCCACTTATCACAAAGCAGGTCCCAAAGAGACCAAAATGGCTATCAAAGCTGCTTTGGCTGCTCATCAGGAATGGGCAGAACTTGACTGGACAGTAAGAGCTTCCATTATGCTTAAGGCAGCTGATTTGCTCGCAGGTAAATATCGTGCTGTCATCAATGCCGCCAATATGTTGGGACAGAGCAAAAACTTCTTCCAGGCAGAGATAGATTCAGCTTGTGAAACCATCGATTTTCTAAGATACAATGTCCATTTCGCTTCCAAGATACTGAGCATCCAGCCCAAGAGTGCCCCCGGTCAGATTAACAGCGTAGAATACAGACCTCTCGAAGGGTTTGTTTTTGCACTTACACCATTCAATTTTACTTCAATTGCATCCAATTTGGCACTTTCTCCAGCATTGATGGGTAATACAGTGGTTTGGAAACCTTCTACCACAGCTATCCTCTCCAATTACTATCTTATGCAGATATATCGTGAAGCAGGTGTTCCTGACGGAGTAGTAAACTTCATCCCAGGCAGCGGCTCTGTGATAGGAAAAGAGATTTTCAATTCTCCTGACCTTGCAGGTGTTCATTTTACCGGTTCTTGTGCCACTTTCAATACTCTTTGGAAACAAGTAGGCGAAAATCTCGGCAAATACAAAGCATATCCTCGTCTCATCGGTGAGACTGGTGGTAAAGACTTTATCTTCGTTCTTCCCTCATCTTGCCCCGAAGAAGTCGGCAATGCAGCTTATTGCGGTGCATTTGAGTATCAGGGACAGAAATGCTCTGCAGCCTCACGTATGTATATACCCAAGTCATTGTGGCCTGCCACTCTCAAGAAAATGAAAGAGACTCACAAGAGTGTCAAGATGGGCGATGTTTGTGACCCTGGCAATTTTATCAATGCAGTGATAGACGAAGCTTCTTTCGACAATATCGTTTCATATCTCACTTATGTTCGCAAATCCAAAGATGCTCAGATAGTAATGGGTGGCAAATGTGACAAGACCAAAGGTTATTTCGTAGAACCCACAGTCATTGTGACTACAGACCCTCATTTCAAGACGATGGAAGAAGAGTTATTCGGACCCGTTTTGACAGTCTATGTATATGATGATAAAGATGTTGATAAGGCTATTGACCTATGTAACACTACTTCTCCTTATGGATTAACCGGTGCTATATTTGGAAAAGACAGGATGCTTGTAGAAAAGTATTCGAGGAAGCTCACATACGCAGCCGGCAACTTCTACATCAACGACAAACCCACCGGAGCAGTAGTCGGTTTGCAGCCATTCGGAGGTTCCCGTGCTTCAGGTACCAATGATAAAGCAGGCGGAGAATACAACCTGATGAGATGGATTCTTCCACGCGCCATCAAAGAGACATTGGTTACACCTACTGATTACAAATATCCCTATTTGAAAGAGATTAAATAATTAGTTTAATTATTTCTTCTTTTTGGATGAGTTACATATCCATAAGATTCCGTAGCCCACGATAAGAAGGCAGATGGTAATGATGGCTACCCATTTTACGAAGCCCCATACACCGAGTTTATCGATATTGACGAAAAAATAAGGGTACCATTTTATTCCCAAAATGGCGTTTCTCACGAAGACAAAGCATATATATGCAAGTGGGGGAATCAAGCACCAAGGGGCCTGTCTTATGGCAGGTGCCTCTTTTCTCCTGTAAATAAAGAAATAGGCAGCGAACAGGATGGGAGAGGTAAAATGGAAAGTGAGATTTTGGAAATCGCACCAAAAGCCTTTTGAGAAAAATTTACCGAGAAGGGTGCAGTAGATAACTCCGATGGTGAGGATAGCTATCAAAGCTGTAAATTCTGTAAGGGCAAACTTGTGTGACAGAGTTTTGCCTTTGGAGAAATATCCCAAATCTATTATCATCACCACAAGAGCGAAAATATTGCCCTGGAAAGTGTACCACAAAAGATTGGTCCAGGTGTGACAAAGGGCGATGACGATAGTGGTGAGTACAAGGAGAATGTAGACTAAGGCAAAAATGCCCTGTCCTTTATTTTTAAATATATTCATTGTTAAAGTATTAAAGATGACTTTTAAATATGGAGAGAATGAATGGTCTTAATCGGATCTGAAGAGGAAAAGACAGAGTTGCCTGCTACCACTATATCTGCACCTGCCTTTGATAGTGTGCCTATATTTGATAGGGAGACACCGCCATCCACTTCTATAAGGCAATGAAGTCCTCTCTTGAGAATCATCTCTTTGATGGCTGAAATCTTCTTAATGGAATTATCTATGAAACTTTGGGCACCAAATCCGGGGTTGACAGACATTACCAATACGAAGTCGCAATACTCTATTATGTATTCGAGAGCTGAGGGAGGAGTATGAGGATTGAGTGCAACACCCGCTTTCATCCCGCAATTGCGGATGAAACTTAGTGAGCGATTGAGATGGGTGCATGCTTCGTAGTGAACACTGAGGTATTTTACACCTAAATCTGCAAAACGTTGAATATATCTGTCTGGGTCTACTATCATCAGATGTGCATCCAAAGGTTTGGTGGCAATCTTGGTGACAGACTGAATCACAGGAAATCCGAAAGAGATGTTGGGAACGAAGACCCCGTCCATAATATCGAGATGGATAAAATCTGCTTCAGATTTATTAATCATCTCCACAGCATCTCCAAGATGATTGAAATCGGCTGTCAAAAGTGAGGGGGCTACCAACATATTATTTACATCTAATTATTACATCTTCCAGAAGTTTGGCAAACTTATCAAGACTTGCAAGCTCAAGTCTCTCCCCGGGAGCATGAACACCCCTGAGTGTGGGACCGAAGGAGATCATATCGAGTCGGGGATATGATTTTAAAAAGAGTCCGCATTCAAGTCCGGCGTGGATAGCTCTGACTATGGGCTCGTTGCCAAAGAGAGCGGTGTATGAACTTTTACATATTTCCAGTATGTGGGAATCGAGTTTTGGTTTCCATCCAGGGTATTCAGATTCATGGGTGACTTCTGCTCCGGCCACAGAGAATACTGATTCAATAACCTCGGCAGCATAGTAACGTGCGCTATTCACTGAACTTCTCTGACTGGTCCCTATCCTGATGATGTTGCCATCTATCTTCACTGAAGAAAGGTTGGTAGAGGTCTCCACAAGGCCGGGAATATCAGCACTCATAGCCAATACTCCGTGAGGAACGCCATTGAGAGCATAAATGAGATTGTGGGCAGTGACTCCGTCAATGACACACTCTTTCCACTCTTTTTTCTCAAATGAAGCCTCTATATTGGGGTCGGTGATGGAAAATTCAGACTTAATGGCACTTGTGATGTTATTGAAAATCTCTTTTATCTCTTTTAGATGTTTGCCATCAAAGGAGATGATGGCATAAGCTTCGCGGGCAATGGCATTTCTCTTGTTCCCTCCGTCAATGTAGCATAGGTCTATATCGACAGACTTCATAATGTTGAAGAGGGTGCGTGCAAGAGATTTGATGGCATTGGAACGGCCTTTTTCGATATCGTCTCCGCTGTGACCACCTATACCTCCGCTAAAACCAATTTTATAATTTACATAGTTTTTATTCAACGGCTGAGGGGTGTGTCTGAATTTGGCAGTAGTGTCCATGCCACCTGCGCAACCGATAAATAGTTGACCTTCGTCTTCGGAATCGAGATTGAGAAGTATGTCTCCGGTGATAAAACCGGGCTTCATGCCGAAAGCACCATCCATACCTGTCTCTTCAGATGAAGTGAAAAGACATTCTATCTTCCCGTGTTGCAATTGAGTATCGTCAAGAACAGCAAGCTGGGCAGCAATACCGATACCGCAGTCTGCACCGAGTGTAGTCTCCTTGGCTATCAGCCATCCGTTTTCAACGACAGCTTTGATGGGGTCATTTATGAAGTCGTGCTCCACGCCACTGTTCTTTTCGCAAACCATATCTGAGTGACTTTGAAGGATGATGGTGGGGGAGGATTCTCTCCCTTTGGTCGCTTCCTTGGTTATCAGCACATTGCCTGCATCATCGGTCTTGCAATCCAAATGATGGTTATGTGCAAAATCCTGGAGGTATGCTATAATTTTCTCTTCGTGTCCCGATTCTCTTGGAATACAGAGAATCTCACGAAAATACGCGAGAATCTTATCTGAAGTCATGATGTAAATATGTTAGAGATTATTAATCTTAAGCTGTTTCTCTATATCTGTGATATATTGACGGAATGAACGGTCGGTATCCATCAAATCACAAACGGTATTGCAGGCATATAAGACTGTGGCGTGATTTTTCCCACCTATCTGTGTCCCTATCGAATCGAGAGAAGTATTGGTCATATTGCGACTTAGATACATAGCAATCTGACGTGCCTGGACGATCTCTCTCTTTCGTGTATTGGAGAGGAACATCTCATTAGTAATACCGAAGTAGTTGCATACGGTATTTTTAATCTTACCAATGGAAATATCATTCTTGGGAATGCTTACTATCTTTTCTATCAATGCCTTGGCCAATTCAATGGTGATTTTCTTCTTGGTAAAGGTGGCATTGGCCATTAGGGAAACGAGTGTCCCTTCAAGCTCTCTCACATTGTCTGTGATTTTGGAAGCTATGTATTCTATCACATCCTCAGGAAGACTTATCCCTTCTCTGAAACTCTTTGATTTGAGTATCTCAACTCTGGTCTGATAATCGGGAGGAAGAAGTTCAGTGGTCAGTCCCCATTTAAAACGGGAAAGCAACCTTTGCTCCAACCCCTGAAGATCGACAGGTGCTTTGTCGGAGGTAAGTATCAGCTGTTTGTCAAGCTGATGGAGGTGATTGAATATCTGGAAGAAGGCATTCTGAGTACCATGTCTTTCTGCAAATTCGTGAACATCATCCACTATGAGGGTGTCAATAGACTGGTAGAAATGGAGAAAGTCTGTGAGTTTGTTCTTCACATTGACTGCATCCATATACTGAGTCTTGAAGTGGTCTGCAGTGACGTAGAGAACTATTTTCTCGGGATGTTTTTTCTTAATCTCAATACCTATGGCCTGAGCCAGATGGGTCTTGCCAAGTCCCGGACCTCCGTATAGGAAAAGGGGATTGAAAGTGTTATTGCCCGGCTTGTTGGATATTTCTAAGCCGGCAGAACGGCCCAAACGGTTGCAGTCTCCCTCTACGAAAGAATCGAATGAATAACTATTGTTGAGGTTGGGCTTGATGTTCAATCTCGTGAGACCGGGTATGATGTAGGCATCTGTAATATTGGCAGTCTTGCTGGATGAGAATGATACATCCGGATTGGTGACGGGAGCAGCAGGTTTTTCAGGATATGAGATGATGGTGTCCTTGATAATCTTGACATTGTAGATCAACTTGGCTTCACTTCCTATCTCTCTTCTCAATGTCTTACTGATCAAATCTATAAAGTGATCTTCGAGGTATTCTCTGAAAAATTCTGAAGGAACTTCCAAAGTGAGAGTGGAGTCTTCCAAACGGATAGCCTTAATGGGTTCGAACCAGGTTTTAAAGCTGCGTGGGGGTATATTATCCCGGATAATGGTCAGACAATTATCCCATACAGTTATGTATTCCGGTCCCTTCATTAAGGTTGTTAAGATTAGTTTTAGGCTCGTACTTTTCTTTTACAAGCGACTACAAATTTGAGCAAAAATATTCTATTAAAAAATTAAATTCTTGAAAAAATTTTGCAGAAATATTTAACTCTCTAATACTCAAATATAATAAATATCATGTAACAAAAATATTATTTAGAAAACTGATATTTTCATATATTTTTTGGGATTGGCTTCTATCTTTTTTACCAGAGAATCAAGATCGTTGGTAAGATTGTTGATGGAATTGTGGAGAGAATCTGTTTTCATCAATTTGCCAAGGCTTCCTGAAGGGTCTTGCAATTTCTCGATAAGAGTTTTGAGATTGTTGATAGTCTCTTTCAGCTCAGCTTCTTTCAGTTCCTGTGAGATGGCAGCAGCATTGTCAAGGGTCACATCAAGCTTTGTGACTGATGATTTGAGTTGCTCAGTGAGAGTGTTGAGGTTGACGATAATACCAGAAAGTTCCGGAGAGTTGGTCTTCAGAGCTGATGATATGTACTCAATGTTGTCTACACTCTTCCTGATGCCTGATAGTATCTCAGCTACCTCTTTTTTGTTGCTTTCGTTGAGGATGTCGTTGATGTTAGTGATGGCTTCATTGAGGTTGTTAATCAGTACATTAATCTGGTCTTTGATGGGAATGACTCCATTGATGAGCTGTGATAACATGTCGGGCTGTGAACTCCCCCTGAGGGTGTCTCCCGATTTGGCAAGAAGTTTCGATTCACCATACACCACTCTGATGGCCTTACCTCCCAAGATATCTGAACTGTAGATTTCTGTCCTCGAATCTTGGGGAATGTCGAACTCTCCCTTCATATTTATCTTGATGACATAATTGGCTTTTTTCTTATTGTATTTGATGGCAACCACTGAACCTGCTTTGAATCCCTGGATATAGACGGGAGTGGAGGGATTGAGTCCTTCTACATTTTCATAAGATGAGTAGTAGTCATTGCTTCTTTTCAGGAAACCATTGCCTCTCAAAAAGTTGATGAGGATAAATATGGCAGCGATTATCAGTACTACGAACAATCCTATTTTCGCTTCTTTGGAAATTTTCATAATTATGTATTTCTTAATTTAATTCGTTATTGTGCGAGAGTAATGATGTAGGCTTGAGGAAATTTTTTCTTGATTCGTACCAAAGTGGAGTCTGCCTCTTTTTTGGTGGAATACTTGCCTACGATATATTTGTAAAGATTGCCTGACCTGACGTAGGTGCAATCCTCTCCTTTAAATTCTTTTGAACCTTTTGGAAGATATGTGGAAGATGCCATAACCTGAATGGCATATCTCCCTGTATCATTCTTCTTCTCATTCATCTCTATCTCGGTGTCGTATTGTTTTTTGTATTTGACAAAAGCCTGATAAAGTGAATTTGCGATTTTAAGTTGATTGGCGTCAGATGTCATGACTTTGCAATCGGACTGATTGGAGATGAATCCCACTTCGACAAGTACTGATGGCATAGTGCATTTCCACAGCACCAGAAAAATATCTTGTTTGATACCACGGTCGTGAGAGATGGGGCCACTCATAAAGTTTTTCTGTATGTAAGAGGCGAAAATCAGACTCTGCTCCAGGTGAGAATTTTGCAATAGTGAAAAGATGATGTATGACTCGGGATTTTTGGGATCAAATCCTTCATATCTGGATGAATAATCGTCTTCCATCACGATGACACTATTTTCGAGCTGGCACACTTCGAGATTGGAATTGGTCTTGTCAAGCCCCATGACAAAAGTCTCAGAGCCCCTTGCAGCAGTCTCTTTGGCAGAATTGGTGTGAATGGAGATAAAAAGGTCGGCGTGATTTTTATTTGCGATTTCTGCCCTTTCGTAGACGGGAATGAAAACATCAGAAGAGCGGGTGTAGACCACTTTGACATCGGGATAGCCGGCTTTAATCAATTCCCCCAATTTGAGGGCGATGGACAGTGTAATCTCTTTTTCGTAAATCTTGCCATTGATGGCCCCCGGATCTTTGCCTCCGTGACCTGCGTCGATGACTATTGTCTCGAGCTTAACCATTGATTTGTTTTGAGAGTAACTGCTGAAACAAATCATCATCAGAAGAATAATCAATAAGGAATTCTTTATCGTTCTGATGTGGTTTGGCATAATTTTGTAATGATAAACTCGCAATAAACTTTATTGGCGACAAAGGTAATAAAAAATGAGTATCTTTGTTGCTCTATTTTTGCGTTATGCAGTTTTCGAAACTTATCGTCAAGATTATTCCGATATTAGTGTTGTTGGTTGCCCAAACTGCAGTTATGTATGGACAGAGAAACCTCTCCTCGGTACGTGATTCGACTCTCATACGCAATTCGCAAAAACTTTCTGATACTCTTTCTGTCAGGAAAATCACTCCTCGCAAAGCCGATTCGCTCTCAGTCAGAGATTCACTTTCTGTCCGAGATTCACTTTCTGTCCGAGATTCACTCTCTGCTGCAGATTCTCTCGGCCCCAGACCTGAGGGAGCCATCGACAGACCTGCTTTCTCTACTGCACGAGATTCTGTCATAGAAGATTTCTCCAATGGCAGGAAGATGATATATTATTATGGAGATGTCAATGTCACCTACGGCTCTATGAAGATGAAAGCTGAGTATATGGAGTACGACATCGACAAACAGACTGTGTATGCTTCCGGCGTTACGGACTCGTTGGGTATAACCAAAGGTAAACCTGAGATGACCGATAACGGACAGACGTATGAGATGGATAATGTCTATTACAATTTCAAGAGTCGAAAATCGAAGATAAAGAACATGGTGACCAAAGAGACTGATGGTATTTTGGTGGGAGACAATATCAAGATGATGCCCGACCAGTCCATCAATATCTCAGGAGGTAAATATACAGTTTGTGATGCTCCTCATCCTCATTACTATCTCAAAATGACTAAGGCCAAGATAGAGACCAAACCAAAGCAGAAGACTGTCTTTGGTCCTGCATATATGGTGCTTGAAGATGTTCCTCTGCCTATTTTTCTCCCTTATGGTTTTGTCCCGAAGACTCCATCGAGGGCCAGCGGTATTTTGGTTCCGACTTTCGGAGAAGAGGAAGCGAGAGGCTTTTTTCTCAAAGATGGTGGTGTCTATTTTGTAATGGGAGATTATTTTGACATCTCTCTGACCGGCTCCTTCTATACTCTCGGTTCGTGGAATGCCAAGTTGACTACCAGATATAAACTCAGATACAAATTCAGCGGCAATATCAATGTTACATACTCAGTGGACCAGACGGGAGACAAGGGGGCACTTGATTTCTTTCAATCCAAGAACTTCGGCTTTCAATGGAACCATACTCAGGACCCTAAGGCCAACCCAGGTACATCATTTACTGCATCTGTCAATTTTTCGAGTCCGTCCAACAGTAAGTACAATTCTCAAAGTGTGACACAAGCACTTGAAAATCAGGTATCATCTTCTATATCATATGGTAAGACATGGAATAAGATGAGCTTGACAGTCAATGCGTTGCACAGCCAGAACTCGCGAGACAGCTCTTATGTCATCACTTTCCCTAATATCACATTCAACGTCAACAGGTTT
>CAYMAX010000017.1:0-28399 GCA_964388595.1 uncultured Muribaculaceae bacterium | reverse complement strand
TCTTTGACGTCACTTCCAAGAGACAAGAGGTAAATAATAAGCAACAAAGAAGCGCAGAACCTGATTTTTGGGATGACCCTCAAAAAGCAGAATCTTTTTTGAAACAACTTTCAGGTATCAAATATTGGGTTGATTCATACGATGAGATAATGTCTATGTCTCAGGACCTGGATGTTCTCCTTGAATTTGCCAAAGAGGATGAATCTGCTCTCAAAGATGTGGAGCAGCAATATGATGTCCTCATTGAGAAAATCGAGGATGTCGAACTTCGCAATATGCTTGGGGAAGAGGGAGATCGTCTCGGAGCTCTCTTGAAAATTAATTCCGGAGCAGGGGGGACCGAAAGTAACGACTGGTCGGCAATGCTTATGCGGATGTACACTCGATGGAGTGAACGCAATGGCTATAAAGTGACAGTCACTGATATGCTCGAAGGGGAAGAGGCAGGTATTAAGTCTGTCACACTTGAAATTGAGGGGGATTTTGCATTTGGTTACCTCAAAACAGAGAATGGCGTGCATCGCCTGGTTCGTATCTCTCCATTCAATGCACAAGGCAAACGTCAGACCACTTTCTCCTCGGTGTTCGTTTATCCCCTTGTCGATGACACCATTGAGATAGAGATTAATCCTGCAGATCTCGAATGGGATACATATCGTTCTTCGGGCGCAGGTGGACAAAATGTTAACAAAGTGGAGACCGGTGTCCGCGTACGTCATATTCCCACGGGTATAGTGGTG
The DNA here is from genome assembly GCA_964388595.1 of uncultured Muribaculaceae bacterium. Taxonomy (GTDB): domain Bacteria; phylum Bacteroidota; class Bacteroidia; order Bacteroidales; family UBA932; genus CAYMAX01. The sequence goes on along the minus strand of CAYMAX010000017.1, from coordinate 27,659 downwards.
GAGAACACAGAGACTCGTTCTCAGTTGGACAACCGTCAAAATGCCCTCCGTATTCTCAAATCCCATCTCTATGATATAGAACTCAAAAAACGTCAGGAGAAGAAGGCAGAGCTTGAAGGGCAGAAGAAAAAAATAGAATGGGGCTCGCAGATACGCAGTTATGTGCTTCACCCCTATAAAATGGTCAAAGATCTTCGTACAGGATATGAAACATCGGATACGCAAGGTGTTCTCGATGGGGATTTAAATGCTTTTATGAAAACTTTACTAATGATGGGGGGAAAGTAATAGTTTCTTTTTCCTAAATTTGCGCCCTCAAATAAAAACGTAAAAAAAAATCAAAAACAAATGGATGCTGTTACTTGTAAAGATATAGTCAAAAAATTTGGAAATTTTACGGCTCTCAACTCTGTTTCCATAAATGTTCCCAAAGGGACAATCTTCGGTCTTTTGGGACCTAATGGAGCCGGGAAGACCACTTTGATTAGAATTATAAACCAGATTACCATCCCCGATTCCGGAATGGTCTTCTTGGATGAACGCCCGCTGAAAGCCGACGACGTCACCCGTATCGGATATCTTCCTGAGGAGAGAGGATTGTATAAAAAAATGAAGGTGGGAGAGCAGGCTCTCTATCTGGCTCGGTTGAAAGGAATGAGCACTGCCACAGCCACTGCAGAGCTTAAAAAATGGTTTGTTAAATTTGAAATACAGGGCTGGTGGAATAAAAAAGTGGAAGAACTCTCCAAAGGGATGGCCCAGAAAGTACAATTCATCACTACAGTCCTTCATCAACCTGAACTTCTAATTCTCGATGAACCTTTTTCAGGATTTGACCCCATTAATGTGCAGCTCATCCGAGATGTAATCATCGATATGAAGCAACACGGTACCACGATTATCCTTTCCACGCACAATATGGAGTCTGTGGAGGAGATGTGCGACAATATCGCTCTTATCAATAAATCCAATCTTGTAGTCACCGGAGGAGTAGATGAGATTCGCAGAAACCATGGCAACAACCAGGTGGAGGTCATCTATCGTTCATCGGCTCCGGCTCCTTTCGTAAATTCAAATATATTCTCTGTAGCTCTTGATGAAGAGTACAAGGGTGCCAGACGGGCCATAATCGATGTGGAGAAAGGCACTCCTTCCGATCGCGTCATTGCTGATGTAGTAAGATGTGCCGGCGATGTGGTCTCTTATCGTGAATTGATACCGAGTATGAATGATATCTTTATCAAATTAGTAAAAGGGGAGGGCAAATAACATGGATTTTAAAAAAGTAAACATAGTATTGTCGCGCGAATTCAATATTCGTGTCAAAAAGAAATCATTTATTCTCACTACTATCATCACCCCCATTTTATTCGCAGCTCTGATGGTGGTGCCATCTCTTTTGATGACAAGCGACTTGGATTCGAAAGTATCCAAAATATTAGTGGTGGATGAATCGGGAGTAGTGGCTCCTACTCTCCAAAATACCAATAAGGTAGAATTTGAAATCAGTGACAACAATGATGTAGAGTTCCTTAAGAAGAAAATTGATTCTTTGGGAGTTTATGCACTGATGGTGGTCTCCCCTTTGGATGAGAACAAGAATGTCTCCGTCAGCACCTATTCTTCCAAACAGATTAATATGGACACCAAAGATTTAATCTCTGCCAGGGCCAATTCAGCTTTGGAAGAGTATAAACTTAAATCTTACAACATAGAGAATCTTGATGCCATTTTGAAAGACATTCAGACTGACATTAAAGTCCAGGCCTATACTCTTGACCAGGAAGGCAAGGAGAAAAAGAGTGTGGTTCAAGTCAATATGGCTCTCTCATATGTAATGAGTTTCTTTATTTACATATTTGTGCTGATGTTTGGAAATATGGTGATGAGAAGTGTGATCGATGAGAAGTCAAATAGAATAGTTGAGGTAATCGTCTCTTCCGTCAAACCATTCGAATTGATGATAGGCAAGATTCTCGGAGTGGCCTGCGTAGCCGTTACTCAGTTTCTGATCTGGATAGTACTTACCGTGGTACTTATTTTTGGGTTTCAAACCCTTTCGGGTCATACTACTGAGCAAGAGCTTTTAGCCACATCGCAAGTGGTAAGTGTGCCGGGGGCAGGTACTGATGAGGTTATCTCGGCAGACCCCACCATGATGGACAGTATGATGTCTGCCATCGGCCAGATAGATTTTCCTTATATTCTCACATGTTTCCTTATCTATTTCGTACTTGGCTATTTACTCTATGCTTCAATGTTTGCAGCAGTAGGGTCAGCAGTGGACAATGAGGCGGATACTCAACAGCTTACGATGCCTATCACGGCACCTTTGATATTGGGCCTATTTATCATGATACATACTTTCCAGCACCCTGACAGCGCACTCTCTTTCTGGGCCTCCATAATCCCTTACACATCTCCGATGGTAATGCTTGCCAGAGTCCCATTCGAAGGGGGCGTCCCTACCTGGCAGCTTCTTCTATCTATCGGTCTTCTGCTTGTTACCTTCTTGGTTACCGTATTTGTTTCAGGTAAGATATATAGAGTAGGTATCTTGATGTACGGCAAGAAAGCGACCTGGAAAGATCTCATTAAATGGATTAAATATTAATAGTATCAAAAGGATAATTTTCGCCCTTTCCTTTTTGCTCTGCAGCATCACTCTTTGTGCACAGAATTTTACATACAAGTGGCAAAGAGTGGCTATGGATTCGGTTTATGATCATCTCAATGTGCCGAAGGTAGACAGAATAGTCAGCAAATACAGTCCGGCCATGGCTCCACTTATGGAGATAGTCGGATATTCTACCAAAGAGATGGAGAAAGGTCAGCCCGAAAGTCCCCTTTCCAATTTTACCGCAGATGTTTTTATTCACGAAGCTCACAGATCACATCTTGTAGCTCCTGATGACAAGGTCTTTTCTATAACCAATTTCGGAGGTATCCGTTCCAATCTTCCACAAGGTGCTATTCGTATTTATGACATCTATTCAGTCTTTCCATTTGATAACAGCCTTGTGGTGGTAGAGCTTTATGGAAGTCAAGTCAGAAAAATAATGAATGGCTTCGCTTCTCGTGAGAAATTCGAAGCTCTGGGAGGAGTGAAAATAGTCGTAGACCAAAAGAAAATGACTGAATGTTTAGTAGGAGGGAGCGAGCTTAAAGATGATGATATCTACAAATTGATAACTATCAATTTTCTGCTCGACGGAGGAGACAGAATGAAATTAAAAGATAATGCCATATCCATCGTCAAGACAGATGTCTTTATAAGAGATGCCGTAATACAATATATCAGAGACTTATCTGCTGAAGGGAAAGTAGTTGATAACGACAAAGATGGCAGAATCACCCTCATTAAAACTGCGAAAAATGAATAATAAGATAGCTATTGGGATATTTTTCTCATTTGTGATGCTGTTCTCTTTCCAAGCGACAGCTCAAGATTTGGTGATATTGCATACCAATGATACTCATTCTCAGATAGAACCTATCAGAATAGGATTGGGCAAAGGGCTTGGAGGAGTTCACAGAAGAGCAGAATATTTTCAGAAAGTCAAAAGAGAGAATAAGAATGTTCTCATTCTCGATGCAGGAGATTTCAATCAGGGAACTCCATATTTCACCCTTTTTCACGGAGACATGGAGCTTGAGCTGATGAATGCTTTGGGTTATGAGGCTGTGACATTGGGCAACCACGAGTTTGACAATGGAGAAGAAGACTTGGCCAGAAGGCTTTCTAAAGCCAGATTTAAAATTCTATGTGCTAATTATGACTTTACAGGTACACCTTTGGAAAAATATGTCAAGCCTTACATCGTCATCAGGGAAGCCGGCAAGAAGATAGGAATATTCGGTCTCACGACAGATCTCACTTCTTTAGTGGCAGGATATAACATCGCAGGTATGAAGTACAGAGATGCTTTTACTGTAGCTGATGAGACCGCTTCATTTCTTAAAAATCAGATGAAGTGTGACTTAGTGATAGCTCTCACCCACATTGGGTACAGAGGGAGAGATGGTCAGCTATCTGACTATTCCCTGGCAAAAGCTTCCCGCGACATAGACATCGTCATAGGTGGACACTCCCATACTTTTCTACAAAGCGAAGTATTGGTAGAGAACCTTGAAGGCAAGAATGTCATAGTGGTGACTTCAGGTGCACTTGGGGAATATGTGGGGCGTTTGGATATTACTTTTTAGTATATAGATACCGCTTAATCTTATGAGTGGCGGTTTTTTCAAATTCGTCCTCTTTCTCTTCGATATTATTGATTCTTGAGAACTTATTGACCTTCTCGTTGACATAGTCGAGAAGTTCCTTTTTGATATCTTTCAGTGTCATTGAAGCCATCTTCTCCTTGTTGAAATTGATGATGGCGGTAAGCTTCCCCTTGTTGGAAGTTACCACAGATTCATTGACCAAAGAGTGGCTGTTGATGACGCTTTCTATCTCTTCGGGATATATATTTTCACCGCTGGGACCAATGATGGTGCTGCTGCTTCTTCCCTTGATGTAAAGCCAGCCATCTTTGTCAAACATCCCCAAATCTTTAGTGCGAAACCATCCGTCTTCGGTGAAGGCATCTTTGGTGGCACTTTCATTGTGATAATACCCCTGCATCACGTTATCACCCTTTACCACTATCTCTCCAATGCCTGTTTTTGAATCCTTGTTGAGCAGTTTGGCCTGAACACCTGAGACAATGGGGCCTGTACTGCCAAGTCTTACTGTCTGAGGAATGGCCCCTGCGATGAGAGGGGAGGTCTCTGTAAGTCCGTACCCTATTGCGTATGGGAAATGGGCTTGAAGAAGAAATTTCTCAACATCTCTGTCAAGCTTGGCTCCTCCGATACCGAAAAATCTGATAGAGCCTCCGAACTTGGCTTTAAGTTTCTTTCCTGCAATCCTTATCAATAATATCTTGGTGGGGTAGAAGTGGTACAGGAGAGAAGTGAATTTATTTTTATTGAAGACAGGAAGTATCGAAGATTTATAGATTTTCTCCATAATCAGCGGGACAGAGAGAATGGAAGTGGGGTGGACCACATCGAACGCCTTCATAAGTATAGAGGGAGTTGGCGGCTTCTCGATGTAATATACACTGCCTCCTGCAAGCATTGGAAGCATAAGGCTGAGACTTGACTCAAGAGTGTGCGATAGAGGAAGGATGGAAAGCCATACATCAGAAGGAAAACTTGGACGTAGCTCTTGGGCAGAGTGGAGATTGGCGCAATGGTTGCGATGGCTCAGCATCACACCCTTGGAACTTCCCGTGGTACCTGAAGTGTAGATAATGGAAGCAAGGTCATCAGGATGAATACTCTTTCCTGAAATCAACTCTTGTGGAGAATCGGAAGCAGTTCCCTTCATCACCTCGAAATCATCCAAAAAGATAATCAGAGAGAGGTGGCTGATTGATTTCTCAGAAATTTTTGAGAAAAGTTTACGTGAGACGAATATGGCATGAGTCTCAGAATGTTTGATGATAAATCTGACATCACTTTCTGAGAAATCGGGGAGCATTGGGACAGTTACCATACCGAAAGCGGCAGTGGCGAAGAAGGCAACGGGCCAATTGGGCATATTCTGAGAAAGTAGCCCCACTTTGTCCCCAGGCTTGAGGCCATACTTGGCCAGAAGTCGTGCTATCCGGTATGTTTTCTCTCCGAAAGACTTATATGTATATCCCTCCCCATTAAGAAAATAGAGAAATTTATTATCCTTATATAGCTCGGTACTCTCATCCAGTAGTGAGCGAAGAGAATTATGAAAAGGATTGTAGTACATATTATGGATTAACAAATTTGTTAGGATACTTACCTACCACACCTTTCTCCTTATAGTATTGTCTTATCTTATCGACATCTGACTGTGCGTCGTCGGATAGCTCAAATTTTATGCCCCGTCCTACGGTTTTGGTCTTCCAATCGAAATATCCCAGATAAAGAGGGACATTGGCGGCTTTACAGATTTTATAAAAACCGAGCTTCCAGCGGGTGACAGGGCGTCTTGTCCCTTCAGGTGCTATGGCCAAATGCAAAACATCTTTTTGATTGAATGCTTCTATCATCTGGAGCACTAATTGTGCCCCTGCACCAGCAGTCCTGTTGACAGGGACAGCACCTAAATGGAGCAACAGAGGCTTGAGGGGTCCCTTGAAAAATTCTTTTTTTATCATCACGGAAGCTTTTCCACCCACTGAGGTGTAGTAAAGATAAGAGATGATGAAATCCCAAATGGAGGTATGAGGTACTCCGAGAATAACGCATTTCGGCTCAGGAACAGGAGGCTCAATGGCTTTCCATCCCAGTAAATGAAGAAAAAATGCTGCTGTTTTCGGTCTCATAACTATACTATCTCCATAATAAGGTCGGCACGTAGATTTTCACGAATAAAATTCTGTCTGTCGCAAGTGTTCTGCCCCATGTAAAACTCCAAAAGATTGGGGATATTGTCATCGGGGGAGATACGTACCTGGTCCAATTTAATATTATCTCCGATAAATTCCTTAAACTCGTCGCAGGAAATCTCTCCGAGACCTTTGAATCTAGTTATTTCAGGATCTTTGGTCTTCTTCAGAGCACTCTCTTTCTCCTCTTCGCTATAGCAGTACACAGTACCTTTCTTGTTACGTACCCTGAAAAGGGGAGTCTGCAGTATGTAGAGATGTCCTTGTCTGATGAGTTCAGGATAAAATTTCAAGAAGAAAGTGACCAGAAGGAGTCTGATATGCATGCCATCCACATCGGCATCGGTCGCTATAATCACTTTGTTGTAGCGAAGGTTGTCAAAATCTTCGTCAATATTTAAAGCTGCCTTTAGCAGAATTAGCTCTTCGTTGCCATAAATCTCTCTGCTGCCCTTTTGATAGCAGTTCAATGGCTTGCCTCTCAGAGAGAAGACAGCCTGAGATGTGACATTCCTAATCTTGGTGATACTTCCGCTTGCAGAATCTCCCTCTGTGATAAAAAGTGAAGATGCTTCTGCGGCCGGATTTTTGGTGTCATTGTAGTGAACTCTGCAGTCGCGGAGTTTTTTATTGCACAGACTTGCCTTCTTGACTTTTTCTTTGGTACTCTTCTGGATACTGTTGATAGCCTTGCGTTCCTTCTCTGATTCCTGAATTTTCTTCTGCATTATATCTGCTGTCTCAGGATTCTTATGAAGGTAATTGTCAAGCTCTTCAGTCACGAAATCGCCAATAAAATTACGGATGGAGAGACCCTCTTCAACATCTTTGGAGTTGAGTTTGGTCTTGGTCTGATTGCCGAAGATAGGTTCAATGACTCGTATGCTTATGGCTCCCACCATGGATTGGCGTATGTCTGCAGGTTCGTAGTCTTTTTTAAGGAATTCCTTAATAGTCTTGGAAAGGGATTCTCTGAACGCAGAAAGGTGGGTGCCTCCCTGAGTCGTGTTCTGACCATTTACAAATGAAGCGATGTTTTCTCCATTGATGTCACCATGAGTGATAACCATCTCTATGTCATGACCTTTGAGATGAATGGGAGGGTAGAGAGGCTCTATACCCATGTTCTCATTGACAAGGTCTAAAAGACCGTTTTTGGATTGATATTCTTTGCCGTTAAAAACTACAGTGAGTCCCGAGTTGAGGTAAGAATAGTTCTTGACCATTTCTTCCACGAAGTCGAGATTGTATTGGTAGTTGGGGAACATCTTTCCGTCTGCAATGAACTTCACCAGTGTGCCGTCTTTTTCTTTTGAATCTCTTTCCCCCTGTTCTTTGAGATATCCGCAGCTGAATGTGGCGCTTTTGGAATGTCCGTTTCTAAATGATTCTATGAAAAAATAGTCAGAAGTGGCGTTGACAGCTTTGAGACCTACACCGTTGAGGCCCACGCTTTTTTGGAAATTCTTGCTGTCAAACTTACCGCCTGTGTTGAGCTTGCTGGAGACATCGACCACCTTATTGAGTGGAATACCGCGCCCATAGTCGCGTATGGTCACGAGTTTGTCCTCCACTTTGATGTCTATCGTCTTACCATTGCCCTGCGAGAATTCGTCTATGGAGTTGTCCATCACCTCTTTGATGAGGATATAAATACCGTCGTCAGGAGATTGTCCATCTCCGGTGTTGCCGATATACATCCCCGGTCTTTTTCTGATATGTTCGTTCCAGTCGAGGGTTTGGATGGAATCATCTGAATATTCAGTGTATTTCTCGCTCATAAGGAAGATTGGTTTGGAGTGCACAAAAGTAAAAAGAATAAAATTAGCATAGGCATTAGTTATTAAAAATTTATCAACAACGGGTTGTTCTTAGGGAAAAACTATTATCTTTGCAGCGTTTTACAACTAAATGATTGATAATACTATTAGAAGTATGAAAATTAACTATCTAATTTTCAGTCTAATACCTCTGCTATTGTTCTCTTGCAAAAGAGATGTCAGTTCCACCTACGAGGATGGCACCGGTGACGTTGAGATATCTGTTACTACAGAGAGTCTCACCAAGGCTGAAAACTTAAACCTCAATCCAGACGATTTCAAGCTGGAAATCATTAATTCTCAAGGTGTTATTTTCAAAAGATGGAATACTTATCGTGAGTATAAAAATCAGGAAGACACCAAGATAAGAATGAATGCAGGTGGTCCCTACAAAGTCAGGGCTACGTATGGTGACAGTACTTCCTATGGATTTAATGCCATTTATTTTAAAGGGGAGCAATCTTTCACTGTAGTACCACAGCAGATCACTTCTTTATCGGTAGTTTGCACGCAGGGAAATGTCAAAGTTGCCGTTGTGTACGGAGATAACTTGCGCCATGACTATCCCGATTACTATTCTTCAGTCTCTCTGAAGGGCACTTCCAAGAAGTTGACATTTACCAAAGATATGACCGGATGCGGATACCTTCCCTCCGGAGACCTCTATTTTTACCTTACGGCTACTGATGGAAATGGTAAAAACTGGTATTTCAGGACTGATACCAATATTACCGGTGCTGGACTTACTGCTCTCCCCGGCGACTCCGTCACTTTCAAGGTAGACACCAAGGCTATTCCCACTTATGAGATTGACCTCTCCATTTCGATAGATTCTTCCACTGAAGACAGTACGGTAACCATCGATTTACCTATGTATATGCTCCCTGTGGGTGGTCCTAAAGTTACTTTAGAGGGATTCAATGCTACCACAAGCATATTATCATATACTGAAGGTACCCTTCCTGCATCTGCTGCCATTAATATAAGTGCAGGTCTGGGCATCAAAGCTTGTACCCTTGCTGTCAATTCCACCTACCTGAGATCTTTGGGTTGGCCCGACAGCATAGACTTTTTCAATATCCCTACAGACACCAAGAACATCCTTCTTCGTGATGGTCTTTTATGGTCTGAAAACATGAGTGGTCTTACATTGGCCAATATAGATTTCAAGAATGTGGCCAAGATTATCAAATATAAAGATACATTTGGTGACTCACAGTTCACACTTCACGTGGTGGATGACAGAAATCAGACCATTACCAAAGATTTCTCCTTGTCACCTGCCGCTGCACAGACTGCAGTAAGCAGTATATCTGCCGGTGATGTATGGGCTACCAAGATGTCTTGCCTGCTCACCACCGATGGTGATGCTTCACTTCTCTCTCCGGAGATTAAAACTGACAGTGAATCAAGTGTGTGGACCAAGCCTGCTTACACATCATCTGTGTCGAGTTCAGGCAACAGGGTTACCATCACCGGTATCACTCCCGGTACCAAATATTATGTACGAGCCTGCTACAATTATGGTAGCTCCACAGCAAAAGATTTCACTACTGAAGTTGCTGCCCAGGTAGGAAACGCAGGTTTTGAATCCTGGACAGATGGTACCAGATATTCTCAGCCATTCTACCAACCATGGACAGATGACCGGTGGTGGGACAGCAACAGCATTGAGACCATGCAGAGTTCTTATTCTACATATGTCAACTACAAATGTTTCCCTACCACTTGGTACACAACAGATTGTCATAGCGGATCTAAAGCTGCTCAAGTAAGAAGTATCGCTGTCAACGGCGCCAACTCCGAATGGATGGGCACAGGTAGTGTCAAAGGTAAATTATTCATCGGTTCTATGGCAGATAACAAGACCATTACTCAGGGACATTCATTCACTTCACGTCCGAGTGTGCTCGAATTTTATTATAAGTTTACTTCTGTCAATAGTGAAGTTTTCTCGGCTACCATCGAGATTCTCAACGGTACGACCGTGATAGGTAGCGGGACAGCCAATTTTGGTGGCACAAGTTCCTGGACCAAAGGGACAGTCGCCCTATCTTATTCTGTCACCAATCAAGTGGCGACCACCATACATATTATGATCATTTCTCCTACTGCTGATTCTCCATCTACTTCCAAACAGACGATAACTATCCCTGCAGGAAGCAAGAAGGTGTACACAGGCAGTTGCCTGACCATTGATGATATTAACTTAACTTACTAATCGAATATGAAAAAAATAATTATATCAATTGCTTGTCTCTCCCTGATGTTTGCCACAGGGTGCAAAAAAGAGATAATAGACCTTCAAAACAAAGGTAACTTATCGTTCAGCATAGTCTCGGAAGGTGAATTTACCACCCCTACGAAGGCTGAAAACGTAGATGTCAATGATTTCTCAGTAGTCATTACCAATACCGCCACAAGTGCTACATACAATTCATGGAGCAAATTCTCTCAGGTACCTTCCGTAGTTGCCATGGACCCGGGCAGTTATTCCATTACTGCTACCTCCCCCGGCAATAAAGACGCAGCTTGGGATCAGCCCCTTTATTCAGGTGTGCAAAACTTTACTGTTGAGGCTGGCAAAGTGGTAAACATAGCTTTGGTCTGCACTCTGAAAAATATGAAAGTCACCATTCAGTGCACTAATAGATTCTTTACCGAACTGAATGACGATTTTACAGTTACTGTAGCTACTCAGTATGGTTTCCTGGTATATACCAAAGATATCATCACTGCAGGGACAGCAGGATATTTCAAAGTGGCTCCAATGACTCTCTATATCCAAGGTACTCGCAAGCTCGATAATTCTGTAGTCAATCAGTATGTGGAAGTCTCCACTGTAGCTGAGAAAGATCATCACGTATTCACTATAGATGCACGCGAGACAGGACAAATCAATTTCGGACAGAGTGGCATCACTATTGACTATACAGTCAACAATAAAGAACAAGACATCTATATCCCCGGATTTGATGAAGATCCCATTGATGATGAAAATGGCGGTACCCCCGTACTTACCAATTGCTCTGTGACTGCAGGTTCGACAGTAGCTACCACTATTGATTCCATCACTGTTGTCTATTCGCTTCCCATCAAATTGGCTAACAATGCCAATATCACTTTAGGAGATGTATCACTTACCAAATCTGTCAATGACAAGACTCTCAAAATATACTTCAGTACTTTGACTGCAAGTACAAATTACACTCTCTCCATCCCGGCCGGTGCTATTCTCAACAGCACGGATGATTCCCCTGCTGCTGCCTATTCAGTTTCCTTCTCTACTCAGAGTGCAGGCAACCAGGAAGTTCCTATTACCATCACCTCTCCGGGCATCTCGGAAAATTACACCTACCCGGGGGGCACGGTTACTTTCGATGTGCAGATATCGGCCACACAAGGCATTAATCAACTTACAGTTGAGCTTCAATCTCAATCACTGATTGATGTTATCGCCGGATTGGACAACGGATGCGAAGCCCAAGTTGACCTTGCCAACATGAATGCAAGTGAGACTGAATTTTACGGAGATCTTTTCGGCATCACTTCGTCAGATGTCAAAAATCAGACATCAGTATCGTTCTCTATAGGTCCTTTTATCCCATTGATGCCTGTCGGTACCAATCCACTCAAAGTCACTGTCAAGGACAATGACAATAATGTCAAATCAGCTACAGTTACCATAGTTATTCCTGCTTCTTAATAATATCTTTACCGATGAGAAACAATAACTTAAAATATCTCTTTCTTCTCTCAGCCATGCTGATCGCTTCGCTGTCTTCCTGCAAGGTGGATATTGACAGTCAGTTGCGTTCCAAGGGGGAAGGTCAGATAATGTTGTCGTTGGGATATAATCCCGACGCGACTGTGGTGACAAAATCGGGTGACGATCCGACCTTCAAGGTGACGGTGGCAGATTACACTTCCAACGTTATCATCCGTACCATCCAGGATCATCACGAACTTGCCAATTCTCCCATCGTTGTCAAGGCTGGCAAATATATTCTTACTGCCTCCAATGGTGTAGATAATCAAGCTGCTTTCGAATCTCCTTTCTATTCGGGAAAAGATACCATCGAGATAGCAGCAGGAGAGACTGTCTCTTCATCCATAGTTTGTACCCTTTCCAATGTCGAGGTTTCTGTCTCTTTCAACGAGAGTATCACCAATAACTTCACGAGTTATGATGTCAAAGTGTCCAATGGTACCGATTCTCTCCTTTTCGACGCACAACATCGCTCTCAGAGTGGCTATTTTCACAATTCCGGTTCACTCGAATGGACTATCAGACTTATCAACAATGACGGGTCCTATTATGTGATATCAAATGTTATCAATAATGTGAAGCCGAGACAACACTATACTCTCAACTTCGATATCAGCAGTAGTGGCAACACTAATCAGGGAGGTTCCACTTTAAGAGTCTCTCTTGACAATTCAATGAATGTTAAAGAATATTCCGTAGACATTTCTCTCAATAAGAAAGCACTTCCCACTATCGCAGAGGCTTCCGGAGTTGATATTTCCAAAGAGATTCGTGCACCTCAAGGTGCAGGTGTGGTTGGTCAGTTTGATGTGACTGCTGCTGCAGGGTTTTCAAGAGTGACAATATCTCACAACAATGCTGATATGTCTGCATTGGGCGTACCCACATCCTTCAGCCCCATCACAGCAGATGCCGGTACCATCGCTGCTTTGGCTACTGCAGGACTTTCCTGGACATCCGTTGCACAGGGTGGTACTGCATTTTCTCTTGATATGCGCTCAATGTTTTCTACCAAGCTTTCCCTTGGCTCATACACCTTCACTATCTCCATTCTCGACTCACAACAGCAATACGTCACTTCCAATGTCACTGTCAAAGTGATTCCCGATGTAGAAGTATCTACTGTCCGTATTGACCCATGGGCCAAATTTGCATACGTCTATGCCCAATACAATACCGAGAATGAGCCTGCAGGTATGGGATTCCAATATAAAGCATCATCAAGCAGTACTTGGATAGATTATGCAGGTACCATCACCAAATCAGGCATTCAGTATTCAGCCAAGATTACAGGATTGGCATCAAATACTTCCTATGATTTCAGAGCTGTTTCTACCAAAGATGTCAAGGATGATAATATTATGTCAGCCACTACAGAGCTTGGCAATCAGCTTCCTAATATGTATTTCGATAATTGGTGCCAAAGCGGAGACGTCTGGTATCCCAATGCAAATATCGGAGATGACTTCTACTGGGACACAGCCAACCCGGGTTCTTCAGCAGTGAGTGTATATCCTACTGTCCCTGAAGATTCATTTGTCCATTCAGGCCGTGCTGCCAAACTTCAGTCCAAAGCTGTACTCGGTATTCTAGCAGCCGGCAATATCTACACCGGTTACTTCAAAGAGAGATACAATACCTCACAGGCAAGAGTCAGCTTCGGACGTCCATATACTTCCCGTCCACTTTCCATGCACGGTTATTACAATTATAAACCGGTGGCTATCAATAAGACTAAAGATCCATACACAAGCCTCAGTGGTCAGATGGATGTTTGCCAGATATATGTTATGTTGACTGACTGGTCAGTTCCCTACATCGTCTCTACAGGTGACAAGAATTTTATCGACCCTGACAATGACCCTGCTGTGGTAGCTTATGGTCAACTTACCGACAATACCGATTCCGGTGACAGTTATAAAGAATTTACCATCAATCTCGTTTACAAGAAATCGACCAAACCTACCCACGTGGTAGTGGTGGCTGTTGCCAGCAAGTATGGAGATTATTACACCGGAGGTGTTGGTTCAACACTCTATGTAGATGATTTCTCCTTTAACTTTGAGTGAGATATTCCCTTCATAAACTGATCCTTATTTTGAGCCTTCTGCTGATGGTCAATACCATGGCAGAGGCTCAAAAATTTGATAGGGGCATAAGTATGACAGGCGTTCCTACTTTTATCCCCAAGGGGTATGTAATGTTTGGAGGTACAGTTTCTTATTCCGATTATAAGTTCTCCGATTTCAACTTTTTGGTGTTGGATAATATCAATTTCAACGCCTATACACTGAAAGCCACACCCTATCTCTATTTCACTTTTGCCAAAAACATGGCAGTGGGAGTGAGGTTTACATATCAGCGTTCTTTAGCCAAAATAGACCAGGTAGATTTGAAAATCAGCGACGACCTCGGTTTCTCCATAAGTGATTATTACAATCTTCAACACACCTATTACGGCTCTCTTTCTTACAGATACTACATTCCCTTAGGTAACAGTCTTCGTTTCGGTCTCTTCTGTGATGTCGCGCTCCAGGTAGGAGCAGGGCAGGGGAAGTTAATCACCGGAACAGGAGAAAATGTCTCCGGAAGGTTTCAAAATATTTTGGACCTCGGCATAGATGTGATACCGGGTCTTGTAGTCTTTGCCACCAATGAAATGTCTGTGGAAGCATCTGTAGGTATATTGGGATTGGGATATAAAAAGGTCACTCAGACTACGAGTCAGATTTACGAAGGTACTTACGAGACGAGTAGAGCCAATTTCAAAATCAATCTTCTCTCCATCAACATCGGTATCAACTTCGTTCTTCCCATGAAGAAGTCGAAAGAACCTCCCAAACCTGTCCAAGAATGAGAAGATGTATCATAAACAACATTATTGCAGCCCTATGCATCATCGTTGTGGCATCATGCATAGCCAATGATGTCCCCTATCCCAGACTTCGTGGCAACATCACCGCTTTCGAAGTAAGCGGACAGACAGGCAGTGCTGTGATAGACTCCACCAAGATGACAGTAACTGTGGATATGGCAGATTCTGTGAATCTCGCCAAGGTGCTTCTCCTCAGAATGGAGGTGACTCAAGAAGCTACTTTCACTCCGGAGCTTACCACCTATATCGATCTTTCTTCCCCTCTCCAATACACACTGACTACCTATCCCGATCAGAGTTATGTCTGGTCCATCAGCGCCACTCAGACCATAGATAGATATATAAGGGCTGAAAATCAGGTCGGAGATGCTGCATTTGATGACAATCTCAAATATGCTATTCTTTATGTCACTATGGACCAGGACCTTACTGACGTAAATATTCTTGACATAAAGCTGGGACCATCCAATTCGACAATATTCCCCAATCCCAAAGAGGTGAAGGTGTTTACTGCACCTCAGCAGTTCAAAGTCTCATATCGCGACATAGAAGAGATTTGGACCATCAACGTCATCCACAAAGAAGTGCAGGTAGTGACAGAAACAGCCGATTCCTGGGCTCATTTTGCTTTTCTCAAGGGCACTTACAATCAGAGTCTCGGTACCCCTTCTTTCCTTTACAAAAAAGCCTCCGATACAGAATGGAGCACAGTGCCCTCAGGCGATATCGTCACATCGGGAAGTACATTTACCGCACAGTTGAAATCTCTTACCGCCGGCACCGAATATGTGTACAAGGCTGTAGCAGGAGAGACGTCCGGTTCGGAAGTGAGATTCACTACAGAAAGCGAGTATCAGTTTCCCAACATGAACTTCGATGACTGGTATCAAAATCCCTCCAACAATGCGTGGTTCCCCGATAAAGACCTGACGGATCAATATTACATCTGGGATTCAGGCAATCTGGGAGCCAATGCTCTGAAGCCAATGAACCCCACCTCTCCCGAGGAGACCTTTGTCATCAAAGGCAAATCCTCAAGAATGGAGACAGTCCAGGTGGTGGGTCAGCTTGCCGGAGGCAATGTGTTCTCAGGTAAATTTGTCAAGACCTATCTCACTCCCAGCGCAGGGGCCAGAGTTGATTTCGGAAGGCCATTTACTTCCCGTCCCACCAAACTCCACGGCTATTATTCTTATGAACCCAAAACGATAGATAAGGCCAAAGATCCATACAAGTCTCTTATAGGTCGTCCCGACAGGTGCCACATCTTCTTGATGATGTTCGACCAGGACACCCCTTTTGACTGTAATACAGCAGAAGGCAGATATCTTCCTCCATTTTCAGATGACCAGGTGATAGCATATATCGACCTTGTGGACAGCACCAGCACAGGTGGAAAATGGAAAGAATTTACTGCTCCCATCATCTATAAGAAAAATCTCAATCAACAGGGCAAACGTCCCAAATTCTGTGCGTTAGTAGCTGTGGCAAGTCTCTATGCCGATTACTTCACAGGTGGCGTCGGCACACTTCTTTACGCAGATGAATTTGAATTTATCTACGACGACGAAGTGACCTGGGAATAAAAAAGCTGCTCTGTGGGGAGCAGCCTATAAAAGATGATATGAGGGGCGGAATTATCTGTCAAATCGTTTGCCTTTGGTCTTGATAATCAAATCTTGCATTGCATCTGATGCAGCCACTACGGCATCTTCGAATGTGTCAGCCTTTCTTTCGATAAGCAAGTCATCGCCGGGGATGATGGCTCTGACTTTCACATCTTTCTTGTGAT
Organism: uncultured Muribaculaceae bacterium; assembly: GCA_964388595.1. Lineage (GTDB taxonomy): Bacteria > Bacteroidota > Bacteroidia > Bacteroidales > UBA932 > CAYMAX01. The sequence goes on along the minus strand of CAYMAX010000017.1, from coordinate 10,987 downwards.
CAGGTTCAACAGTAAGTGTGACATCCATCCTGATGATGTTGTCTAAAAACTTGGATAATTTGCCTAACTTCTTGTCAATAAAATCGAGAAGCTTCTGATCAGCATCGAATTTGATCGATTGAACTCTAATTTCCATTGTTTCCTTTGTTTTTTGCTCTGGGATGAGCTGTTAAATATGTTTTTTTTAATTGTTCAAAAGAATTGTGGGTGTAAACTTGTGTCGCCGCAAGGGAAGAATGACCCAAAATCTCTTTAATGGAATTAAGATCAGCACCGTTGTTGAGAAGATGAGTGGCCAAAGAGTGTCTTAAAACGTGGGGCGATTTTTTGCCCGAGAACCCTTCCACACCGTCCAGCTCTTCGTGTACCACTTCGTTAACAAATTCAGGATGAATCTTATTGCCACTGTCGGTGACGAAGAAATCATCATCCTCTCTGTCAGGAAATTCCTTCTTAATTCTCTCCAAATATAATAAAATTTCTTTACAAACAGAAACGGGAATTGGTATTTCTCTTGTCTTATCTCCTTTGCCTGTGATTCTGATGATATTCCTTCCTTTGTCGAAGTTGCCGATTTTCAAATTGACTATTTCGGCGCGTCTCATTCCTGTGGTATAAAGCACCAGCATCATTATCCTGTTGCGGTAATGATGAAACTCAGTATCGCTCTCAATGTGTGATATGCGGTCGATGTAGCTTTCCATCGCCTTCTCGGTAAAAAAGTCGGGGATATGCTTCTCTTCTTTGGGCCTGGCGACTTTTCGTACCGGGTTGGAAGCGATGACCGATCTTTTCATCAGATAATTGCAAAAACTGCTGAGTGCACTCAAGCGAAGATTGATGGTCCTCGGATTGAGACCTGAATCGATGCCTGACGCTATGAAACCGCGTATATTGTTGGGTACTAGACATTCGATAAGTTCACTGTCTGAGATGGTATCGAGGATGTCATCGGTGCCATTGTCTCTCTCTGGAAATAGAAAAACGAAGAAATCACGCAATGCTTCTTCATATAGTGCAGAAGTCCTGTAAGAGTATCTTCTCTGCGTCACAATATATGAAAGAAAGTCCTTAATCATTTTTCGACACCTTTCTTGCAAAATTAATAAAAATATCTACCTTTGCACCCGCCAAATAAAAGGAGGTGATTGATTAATTATGATTATTGTTCCCATCAAAGAGGGCGAAAACATTGAAAAGTCCCTTAAGAAGTTTAAACGTAAATTTGAGAAGACAGGTATTATCCGTGAGCTTCGTAGCAGAAAGACTTTCGAAAAGCCTTCCGTTATCAGAAGAGACAGAGTGAAAAAGGCTATTTACGTACAGCATCTCCAGATAAACGAAGAATAGTTATTTCCCCACTGACATATTAAGCCGCCCAATCTTTGAGCGGCTTAATGCGTTTAATTAGTTTATTATTGCTAATTTTGTGGGACAAAACAAGATATGATATGAACGATTTTCAGAAAGCTATTATTCAGGGAATTCCCGATATTCTTCCCGATCACAAACCTTTCGATAAAAGTATTAATCACGCTCCCAACAGGAAGCACATACTCACTGCAGAAGAGAAAAAACTTGCCCTTCGCAATGCACTGAGGTATTTCCCTGCCAAGCATCATTCCACCCTTATTCCAGAATTTAAGGAAGAGCTTGAGACTTACGGACGCATTTACATGTACAGGTTCAGACCTGACTACAAGATTTACGCCCGTTCCATCAATGATTTCCCTCACAAAAGTGAGAAGGCTGCAGCTATCATGCTGATGATATCCAACAATCTTGATGTGGCAGTAGCACAACATCCGCACGAACTCATCATCTACGGAGGCAATGGTGCTGCTTTCCAGAATTGGGCTCAGTATCTTCTTACAATGCAATATCTCTCTCAGATGACTGATGAGCAGACACTTGTTCTCTATTCAGGACATCCCCTCGGACTTTTCCCTTCGCATAAAGATGCCCCGAGACTTGTCATCACCAACGGGATGGTCATTCCCAATTATTCCTCCAAGGACAATTGGGAAAGATTCAATGCCCTGGGTGTCTCTCAATATGGACAAATGACTGCCGGCTCTTTTATGTACATCGGCCCTCAAGGTATTGTCCATGGTACGACCATTACCGTCCTTAATGCTGCACGCATGCATTCGCACCCGGGAGACGAAAATCGCAGCAAATTATTCGTTACATCGGGACTTGGAGGTATGTCAGGTGCTCAAGGCAAGGCGGCTGTCATAGCCGGAGTAGTCGGCATCATCGCTGAGGTCAACCCCAAAGCGGTGAAGATAAGATATTCACAGGGCTGGATTAACGAGGTATATACAGATCTCGATACATTGATAGCAAGAGCATTGCAGGCTCAAGAAGCTAAAGAATCCATCTCTCTTGCCTACCAGGGCAATATCGTCGATTTGTGGGAAAAACTTGCCAAAAAAGATATTCATGTTGACCTCGGTTCCGACCAGACGTCTCTTCATAATCCATTGGCAGGAGGTTATTATCCTGCCGGACTCACATTTGAGCAGTCCAATGCCATGATGTCTCAACACCCCGACAAATTCAAAAAAGAAGTACAGAAGTCTCTACGCAGGCAAGTGGCAGCCATCAACAAACTTACCGCCAAAGGGATGTATTTCTTCGATTATGGCAACGCCTTCCTTCTCGAATCTTCACGTGCAGGTGCTGATATCATGGACGGGCACGGAAAGTTCAAATATCCTTCCTATGTTCAGGACATCATGGGACCACTCTTTTTCGATTACGGATTTGGCCCTTATCGTTGGGTCTGCACCTCATCTCTTCCGGAAGACCTGGCAAAGACCGACCTCATAGCTGCCCAAGTGCTTGAAGAAGAACTCAAGGATGCTCCTCAGGAGATTCGTCACCAGCTCGAAGATAATATTCACTGGATACGCGAGGCAGGTAAAAACAAGCTCGTAGTTGGTTCGCAAGCACGAATATTGTATGCAGACGCTCAAGGACGTACGAAGATAGCCCTCGCTATGAATAAAGCTATTCGCGAAGGTCTTATCTCCGCACCCATAGTGCTCGGTCGTGACCATCACGACGTATCGGGTACTGATTCCCCTTTCCGCGAGACTTCCAATATCTATGACGGCTCTTGCTTTACCGCCGATATGGCTATTCAGAATGTGATAGGCGATTCTTTCCGCGGTGCCACATGGGTCTCCATTCACAACGGAGGTGGCGTAGGTTGGGGAGAGGTGATAAACGGTGGGTTCGGTATGGTGATAGATGGAAGCGAAGAAGCTGACCGCAAAATCAAAAGCATGATTTACTGGGATGTCAATAATGGCATTGCCCGTCGCAGCTGGGCCCGCAACAAAGGCGCCATGTTTGCCATTAAGCGCGAAATGGAGCAACATCCCGAGCTGAAGGTGACCCTCCCCAATGAAGTTGATGACAAATTACTTTAATATAAGATTTTCAATAATATGGCTAAAAAACTATTTGCCGAATTTCCACCTGTCACCACACAACAGTGGGAAGAAGCAATCATAAAAGATTTAAAGGGGGCTGATTACGAGAAGAAACTTGTCTGGAGGACTCCGGAGGGTTTCGCCGTCCGTCCCTATTATCGCGCAGAAGACCTTGATCATCTCAAGCTCGCACTCTCAGACCGCAGAGACAACCGGTGGAGGATACATCAGACCCTTTCCTGCACTGGAGACTTGAAGCAAATCAATAACCAGGCTCTTGCAATACTTGACAGAGGAGTTAATTCTCTCGGTTTTGCACTTGATGACAAGAAAATACTCACAGAGGAAGATTTTTCTCTCCTTCTCAATGGCATAACTATTCCCTCCATTGAGATTTCATTTCAGGGTGTTTGCCTGAAATCGAGAGAGACTTTATTTAATTTTCTAAAATACGTTTCCGGTCAGGGCCTCAAAAAAGAAGAGATAAAAGTCTGCTTTGGTTTCAATCCTATGCGTCCTTTTACCACCAAGGGCCATTTCTGCGAAGAAGGGGCATATCCCAGGATCAAAGAGTGTCTCGATGCAGTGAAGGAATATCCCAATATTCGCGTCATCTCTGTGGATGCAGTCCCCTATAGCAATGCCGGAGCAAACCTGGTGCAGGAGCTCGCTTTCGCATTGGCTCAGGCCAAAGAACATATTTCCCGTCTGCAAAATCTCGGTTTCGAAGGAAAAGAGGTGGCAGAAAGGATGTGGTTCTCTTTCGCTGTAGGCAGTTCCTATTTTATGGAAATAGCCAAATTCCGTTGCGTTCGCACACTATGGAAAAATATATGTGGCTTGGATATAGATGTTTTTGCCACTACAAGTGCATGGAATCAAACTATTTATGATCCCTACGTCAATATGTTGAGAGGCACTACGGAAGCTATGAGTGCTGCCATTGGCGGAGTGAATACTCTTGAAGTGCTTCCCTTCGATAACGCATTTCATCCTGCTTCCGAATTTTCTTCCCGTATCGCACGCAATGTGCAGAATATTCTCAAGGAAGAGTCTCATTTTGATAAGGTGGCAGACCCGGGTGCAGGTTCCTATTACATCGAAAATCTGACAAACTCCCTTATGGAAGCAGCTTCACAACTCTTCGAGACTGTCAACAAAGATGGTGGTTATGTTGCTTCTTTCAAGAAAGGTTTTATACAGAGTGAGATTAAGTCGGTATCTGACAAGAAAGATAAGAATATTGCGACCCGCAGACAGACACTTCTCGGCACCAATCAATTCCCCAATTTCCTTGAGAAAGCTGACAAAGATATTACTCTCGACCAAGGTGCTGAACACCGTGATAAAGAATTGATGGCTCAGCCTCTGCCATCTTACAGAGGCTCCATAGAGTTTGAAAAGCTCCGTTTGGCTACTGACAGAAGCGGTAAGTCGCCCAAGGCATTTATGCTCACATTTGGCAATCTGGCCATGTGCCGCGCACGTGCTCAATTTTCTTCCAACTTTTTCGCAGTGGCAGGCATCCGTGTCATAGACAACAATCGTTTCTCTACCATCGAAGAAGGGGTCAAAGCTGCCCTTGCTTCCAAGGCAGAGATAGTGGTAGCTTGCTCATCAGATGACGAATACACCGATGCAGTCCCTGCAATAGCTCAGCAATTGGGTGACAAAGCCATTCTTGTTGTCGCTGGAGATCCTTTGTGCAAAGATGCTCTCGAGGCCAAAGGAATTCATAATTTTATCAATGTAAAAAGCAACGTGTTGGAGACTCTCAGACATTATCAACAACTTCTCAATATTCAATAAGCTATGACCATAAAAGGAATATATACCAAAGAAGACCTCAAAGGGATGGAACATCTCTGCTATGCAGCAGGTATTCCTCCATATCTACGTGGTCCGTACAGCACCATGTATGTTCAGAAACCATGGACTGTACGTCAATATGCCGGTTTTTCTACAGCAGAAGAATCCAACGCATTCTACCGCCGAAACATGGCAGGAGGGCAGAAAGGACTTTCAGTAGCTTTCGACCTTGCCACTCACAGAGGATATGATGCAGACCATCCGCGTGTAGTGGGTGATGTGGGTAAGGCAGGAGTGTCTATCTGCAGTGTAGAAGATATGAAGGTGCTTTTCGACCAGATACCGCTCAACAAGATGTCTGTTTCCATGACTATGAATGGTGCTGTGCTCCCGATTCTTGCTTTTTATATCGTAGCAGGGTTGGAACAGGGTGCAAGCCTTGAAGAGATGCAGGGGACTATCCAAAATGACATATTGAAGGAATTTATGGTCCGCAACACATACATCTATCCCCCAGAATTTTCTATGAGGATTATCGGAGATATCTTCTCATATACCTCGAAATATATGCCCAAGTTCAATTCCATATCCATTTCAGGGTATCACATGCAGGAAGCAGGTGCCACCCCTGAGATAGAGATGGCCTATACTCTGGCCGATGGTCTTGAATATATCAGAACCGGTATCAAAGCAGGTATAGATGTAGATGCTTTTGCTCCCAGATTGTCATTCTTCTGGGGTATAGGTATGGACCATTTTATGGAGATAGCCAAGATGCGTGCAGCCCGTATGCTATGGGCCAAGATCGTCAATATGTTCCACCCCAAGAACGTTAAGTCTCTATCTTTGAGAACTCACTGTCAGACTTCGGGTTGGTCTCTTACTGAGCAGGACCCGTTCAACAATGTCGCCCGTACATGTATTGAGGCTATGGCTGCTGCCCTGGGACATACCCAGTCACTCCATACCAACGCACTTGATGAAGCTATTGCTCTTCCTACCGATTTCTCGGCACGTATTGCCCGTAATACACAGCTCTATATTCAGGAAGAGACCGATATATGCCGTTCCATAGATCCATGGGCAGGTTCCTATTATGTCGAATCGCTTACAGATGAGCTTGCTCACAAAGCATGGGAGCTCATCGAGGAGGTTGAGAAGCTTGGCGGTATGGCCAAAGCTATCGAGACAGGTATTCCCAAACTCAGAATCGAGGAGGCTGCTGCCCGCAAGCAGGCACGCATTGACTCAGGTGAAGACAAGATTATCGGACTCAACGAATATCGTCTCGATAAAGAAGACCCCATTGAGATACTCGATGTGGATAATACCAAAGTTCGCGAAAGTCAGGTTAAAAGGCTGCAAGAGCTTCGTGCACACAGAGACAGTGATAAAGTCAAAAAGTGTCTCGAGGCCATTACAGAATCTGTCAAGACAGGCAAGGGTAATCTCTTGGAACTTGCAGTGGAAGCAGCTCGCAACAGAGCTACATTGGGTGAAATATCCGATGCTTGTGAAGTCGTAGTTGGAAGATATAAAGCAGTAATAAGAATGAATACAGGTGTTTATTCTTCAGAAGTGAAGAATGATTCAAACTTTGAAAAAGCCAAAGAGATGGTTGCCGCCTTTGCCAAGAAAGAGGGTCGTCAGCCTCGTATTATGATTGCCAAACTTGGACAGGACGGACACGACCGCGGAGCCAAAGTCGTTGCCACGGGTTATGCCGATTGCGGCTTTGATGTCGATATGGGTCCCCTGTTCCAGACTCCCGAAGAAGCTGCCAAGCAAGCTGTGGAAAATGATGTTCACGCTGTCGGCGTCTCTTCTCTGGCTGCAGGTCACAAGACATTGGTACCTCAGATTATAGCTGCACTCAAGAAACTTGGCCGAGAAGATATTTTGGTCATAGTAGGAGGGGTGATACCTGCTCAGGATTACGATGCCCTTTACAAAGCGGGTGCTGCTGCCATTTTCGGTCCCGGCACACAAGTACCTGTGGCTGCCATCAAAATCATTGAATTGTTAAACAAGAAGTAGTCTTTACATCAGAGAAAGACAGCTGTAAGTTCGTCGATAATATCGTCTCCGAAGTAGTCTCTGATAGGGAGAGATGAAAGGGAGGCGAATATATCGTCGTAGCGGTGAGGGACTCCCTCGAGTGCCTCACATAACTCGTCCACAGGTCGAAGGAAAAAGAAATCGCCCATAATCCGGCACTTTCTGATAATCCCTTTGTCGACATCCAAAAAGACTTCTATCATGCCGCAAGGCAGCTTGATGGAGTTTGAAAACTGATATTTGGGTGACTCTCCGTAATTCCATTCGCGTGTGGAATATTTGTCGGTGGCGAGCCTGCTGATATTCTCCATTTCCTTTTCAGAATAGTGAGATAAAGTGTAGTCGCCCCCTTTACTCATTATGAATTGCGTGAGATATTCCATAAAATGCTCCGAATCCATAGTAGTCTTCATCTCATCTGAAAGGTGTTCCGATATATTGGTCACTCTGGCGGCATTGGACTTCACACTTTTGTCTTTAAACTTCTCAGGTCTGGTGATAAGAGCTTGTGAAAGTGAGCCCATACTTGAGGCAAAGAGCAGGGTACCGTGCTGCAAAACGCGATTTTGATAGACACATATCGAATTGCCCGAAAATTTACGACCATCTATCACCAGGTCATTTCTCCCTTCCAGACAGGCAGCGACCCCGAGGCCTCGAAGTGCTTCGATAATAGGTGCGGTAAATCTTTTGAACATTCCGGAAGTATCTTCACCTTCGATTCTTTGGTCTATGAATGTGAAATTGATATTGCCAAGGTCGTGATAGACAGCACCTCCTCCGCTCAGCCTTCTGACCACCGGGATATGGTGCTCATTGACGTATGGGACATTTATCTGCGCCAAGGCATTCTGGTACCTGCCGATGATGATGGAGGCATCATTTCTCCAAAGTCTGAAGATGGGAGATGTGTATTGCTTGAGGAGATATTCTTCAGCAGCGAGATTGAAATATGGATCGGTGGTGTGGTCTATGAAGCAGAGCATCTTGACGAGTACGATTTCCTGATTAAAGAGAGTATCCACTTCCACAGGTAATATATCCCTATGGCGATAATCAGACCGAGAATAGCTCCGCAAATCACATCGAGAGGGTAATGCTTGGCGAGGTAAATCCTGCTGTAGGAGACTATGGCAGCCCACAAAGTGATAGGAACTGAATACCACCATCTCCTGAAGATAAGGGATGACAATAGTGCAAAACCGAAAGTATTGGCGGCATGGCTCGATGGGAATCCATATAGTCCTCCAAGTCCTTCAGGGGTGCGAATGATACCGACAAGGGTGGGCTCGTTGGAAGGACGCAGCCTCATGAGAGATTCTTTGATAAGACTTGATATCTGATCGCAAAGCCCGAAACAAATCCCCAATGCTGCTACACAGATAATCCCTATCAACCACATGGGGACAGGAGTGTCCTGACGAATGGTGCGAATGTAAGAGTGATTGCCATAGCATTTGTAGCAAAAAAGACCTGCTGCGATGAGTACATAGAGGGGTATCCACACTGTCTTGGCAGAGAAAAAGAGCATAACGGCATCTGCAAAGCTGCTATAACATCCATTTACAGCGATGAGTATGGCTCTGTCTAAAGCGAGAAGATAATCAAGCATAGTGTTATGAATTAAGCATCTCCCAGAGAAGGTCTTTCAGAGCGAGGATATTTTTCATCGTAACAGATGAGATAAAAATGCTTTTAATCTCCTTGGGTAGATGTTTTTTGATTTCGTTTTCCAGCTCTTCGTCGAGCATATCGGACTTGGAAATAGCGAGTACACGCTCCTTGTCGAGCAATTCGGGATTAAACTCTCGTAGCTCTTTGAGCAATATCTCGTATTCCTGAGAGATGTCGTCCGCATCGGCAGGGACCATAAACAGCAGCATCGAATTGCGCTCGATATGCTTGAGAAAACGAAGTCCTAGCCCTTTACCTTCGTGGGCTCCCTCTATAATACCGGGAATGTCGGCCATCACGAAAGAATGTCCGTCACGACAATTGACTATGCCGAGGTTTGGCTCCAAAGTAGTAAAAGGGTAATCGGCTATCTTCGGGTGCGCTGCTGAGACTACTGACAGCAGAGTCGATTTGCCTGCGTTGGGAAATCCCACCAATCCGACATCTGCCAGAAGCTTGAGCTCCAAAACGAACCATCCCTCAGTCCCTTCTTCTCCCGGCTGAGAAAATCGTGGCGTCTGCATAGTGGGAGACTTAAAGAAAGCATTTCCCATGCCCCCTCTTCCTCCTTTGCACAGAATCACCTCTTCTCCATCTTCCAGTACTTCGCAAATGACTTCTCCACTCTCTGCATCTTTAGCTACAGTTCCCAATGGTACATCAAGAAAAATATCCTTGCCATCGCTGCCGTGGCACAGACAACCGCTGCCTGAAGCACCGTCTTCAGCTTTGATGTGCTTGCGATATTTCAGATGAATCAGAGTCCAGAACTGGCGGTTGCCACGAAGAACGATGTTGCCACCCCTTCCTCCATTGCCTCCGTCAGGTCCGCCTTTGGCAACGAACTTCTCTCTGTGAAGGTGAGTAGAACCTCTCCCTCCGTTGCCTGAAGCGCAGAAAAGACGTACGTAGTCAATGAAATTGGATTCCGACATTTAAATCAGTTTGGAAAGTTTCTTAAAGATTTCCTCAATAGTGCCCTCTCCGTCTATCTCGTGATAGCGTTTGCGGTCGATGTAATATTGTTTGAGAGGTTCTGTCTTGTGGTGATAGGTGGCTATGCGATTTTCGATGGTTTTGGGATCGGCATCATCTTTACGCCCCTCTATCTGTGCGCGGTGAAATATACGGTCAAATATCTTTTTGTCATCGAGGTTGATGGAAAGGACAGAATCTACAGACCCCGACATCTCTTCAAGCATCTCATCGAGAGCCTCTGCCTGGGCTATGGTGCGTGGAAAGCCATCAAGCAGGAACCCTTTCACATTTTGATTGGCTTTAATCTTGTTTTTTATCATCTCGACCACTATCTCATCAGGGACCAGATCTCCTTTCTCGATAAGTGTTTTGGCGTTTTTGCCGAGTTCACTTCCGCTGTTGATTTCTGCACGAAGCAAATCTCCTGTGGATATGTGCAGAAAATTGTATTTATCTACCAAAAGTTTGGCTTGAGTCCCTTTACCTGCTCCCGGGGGGCCGAATAGAATGTAATATTTCATGATGATGTATATCTAATATCAAATCAGTCAATAATGTAGATATCCTTATACTGGCGCCCGAGCTGATTGTAATCCAATCCATAGCCAACGATGAATTCGTTACCTATCTCCATAGCGGGATAATCTATTTTGACAGAACCCTTATATGCGGCCGGTTTCAGAAAAAGGGAACATATCTTGATGGAGTGCGCACCTGCCTCTTTGAGCAGAGCATAAAGAGCAGTGATAGTCACTCCGGAGTCTACGATATCTTCGACAATGATAATATCACGACCTTTCACACTGCCACTGAGTCCCAACACCTGTTTCACTTCTCCGGTACTGCCTGTCCCCGAGTAGGAGGCAAGTTTGACGAAAGAGACTTCACAGGTAAAATCAATCTTTTGAAGCAATGATGCTGTGAACATGAACGAGCCGTTGAGAATACTGAGAAACATGGGAGTCTCAACATCTTTGTAATCGTGATTGATGTATTCCATAAACATATTTTCATCAGATAATAAC
>CAYMAX010000016.1:5773-29090 GCA_964388595.1 uncultured Muribaculaceae bacterium | reverse complement strand
TAATATTTATTATGAAAAAAATCATCTTGTTTTTATCGATTCTTTCATTTATTGCAGTATCCTGCAGTAGTGAAAGGGACTTTTCGCTCACTCCGAATGAGGGTTCTCCTATGTTGAATACACCTCAGGTTACGGCCAATAGAGCCAATACCGAATTTGTTTATGCTATTCCCACTTTTGGGGAGCGTCCTATGAAATGGAGTGTAGAAGGCCTGCCGGAGGGATTGTATTTAGATGATGAAGCGGGAATTATCAGGGGTATTACATTATTAGAAGGGGATTATTCTCTTAAAATTACCGCTAAGAATGCAAAGGGGAAGGATACTAAGAATTTAGTGTTGAAAGTGGGGGAGAAGTTGGCACTTACACCCATTATGGGTTGGAATTCATGGAATACTTTCGGACCAAATTTGAATGAGGAGTTATTGCTTGAAGTGGCTGACGCCATGGTAAACAATGGCATGCGTGATGCCGGATATAATTATGTGAATATCGATGATTTTTGGCAGTTGAAGGAAAGAGGTGCCGATGGTCATCTGATAGTCAATTCGGAGAAATTCCCCCGCGGAATATCTTATGTGGCTGATTATCTTCATGAGCGGGGACTTAGGCTGGGTATTTATTCTGATGCTTCTCAATATACTTGTGGAGGAGTGGCAGGCAGTTATGGTTTTGAAGAGGTAGATGCTGCCGATTTTGCGAGATGGGGAGTAGATTTGTTGAAATATGATTATTGCGGTGCACCCGCAGATCAGGAAACTGCTATCATGAGATATCAGAAGATGAATCAGGCTTTAAAAAATCAGAAAAGGACATTTATTTACAGTATCTGCGAGTGGGGTAGAAGAGAGCCATGGCTTTGGGCAGCTGAAGTCGGAGGACATTATTGGAGAACCACTTACGATATTAGAGATTTCTGGGGTAAGCCTGAGTCTTATGGGGTTCTGAGCATTATAAATATTAATAAAAAACTATCTCAGTATGCCGGGCCGGGAAGATGGAATGACCCCGATATGTTAGTGGTGGGGATTAGTGGTAAAAGTCACATGTCTGATTTTACCGGAAGCTCAGATGATGAGTATCGCAGTCACTTCAGTTTGTGGTGTATGATGGCATCCCCTTTACTTGCAGGCAATGATGTGAGAGACATGAATAACACCATAACAAGCATCTTGACCAATCCTGAAATTATTCAAATCAATCAGGATGCTTTGGGAGTCCAGGGAGAGGAAGTTTTGGTTAGAGATTCACTCTCTTTCTGGACCAAGCCTTTGGAAAATAATAAGATGGCAGTAGGTGTGTTAAATCTTTCTTCAAAAGAGGCTTCATATCAGTTGGATAAAGCATTTATTGAAGGATTATTGAAGGAAACATCTAAATGTGAAATCACAATGTTGAGAGATGTCTGGAAGCACGAAAATATGAGATTACCCTATAATGGGGCCCTCTCATCTCATGCCATGGATGTGTTTGTAGTGAAATAAAAGATTATTCAGGCGAGGATTTTTCCGATTAATTCTACCAGGAGGTCTCCATCTGAGGCTTCTCCTCCATAATTGCTTTTGCTTTTGTAATCGCACTCTCTGAGAAGTGAAATAATCTTCATGACCTTTTTTAGAGAATAATTGCGGGCAGCATTGAGGATAGTGTCGTAGAGATATGAGTAATAGTGGAAACCTGCTTTTTGCATAGAGGTAGAGAGATTGGAATGAGTGCCGTTATTTAAATCGTGTGCCAAGACAAGCTCCACTGAGTTAAAAAGAAAGAAAAGAGAACCTATTGTCTTCTGAATGGGGTGTTGTTTGGGAGACTCTCCGAAATAATAGGCTAACTTAAAACATTTCACGGTGTCTCGTTTGGCTATAGCATTGGTCAGCTCAGAGTCGTTAAATTCACGACTGATGCCAACATTTCTTTCGATGTCGATCGATGTGATGGTATCCTGGTGAATGTCTATGGCTCTGATAAGCTTATCAATCTCGAAAGAGAGTTTTTTCAGGTCGTTGCCGGCATACTCTGCAAGTAAGAGGGCAGCCTGAGGTTCTATCTTCTTACCTTTCTCTTTGAGATTGCTCTCTATCCAGGATGGTACAGATTCTTCCTTCATCTTGGAAGATTCGAATACTTCTGCGTACTTGGTGAGATTTTTATAAAAAGTGGTTCTCTTGTCTGCACTTGCTCCCGAAAAAAGAAGAACTAAGACTGTAGTCTCTACGATATGGTCGAAATAGTGGACAAGTTCTTCAATTTTCCTGAGTGATTGTGCCTCTTTTACCACCACCAATACCCTTTCTGACATCATGGGGAAGGCGCAGCATAGAGATATGACATCAGATACATTGGTGTCCGCCCCATAGACAATGGATTGATTGAAATCTCTCTGTGTGGGGTCCATAGCATTGTCGATGATGAGTTTGCAAAGTTCTTCGGGGAAGTAGGGTTCTTCACCCATAAGAGCATACACAGGACTGAAAATATGAGATGTAATCTTTTTTTTCAGCTCTTGGTATTGCCGTGTGGTGTCTTGTGAGTTCTGCTTGGCCATAGCGCAAAAATACAAAACTTATTGTTACTTTTGCCCATCATAGAGAGATGGAACAACAGATTTTTGATCGATTGAGAAGAAAAGAGGTAGCATGCACTCCGGAAGAGAAAGTCAGGCAGACTTTTATATTGTGGTTGCATCAGAAAAGGGGTGTCCCCATGGGACTTATGGCTTCGGAGTATTCTTTTCACTACAACAGACTTGTGTATCGTGCAGACATTGTAATATTTGACAAATCGCTCAAACCGATAGTGCTGGTAGAGTGTAAGGCTCCTTCCATCACTCTTGACCGCAAAGTGGTGGAGCAGGGAATCAGGTACAACAGAGTACTGAAAGTTGATTATATGATATTTACAAATGGAAAGACTATGTATGTCTGCGGAAGGGGCGGCGACAATGATAATTATTCTTTTCTTGATGACATACCCTCTTATGATAGTTTAACTAAAGATGTCAATGATGAATCCACTCGATAATCCAATTTTTAAAATCATATCGGAGCAGGCAGAAAGTATGGGTGTACGTGCCTATGTGATAGGGGGGTACGTTCGTGATTATTTATTGGGGAGAACTTGCACAGACATAGATGTAGTGGTGGAGGGAAGTGGGATGGCTTTAGCAGAGAAGGTGGCTGCACAATTGAGAGTAAAAGTCAATCTTTTCAAGAATTTCGGCACCGCTATGCTCCATACTGCTGATGGAGTCGAATTGGAGTTTGTGGGGGCGCGGAAAGAATCCTACCGAAGCGATTCTCGCAAGCCTATTGTGGAAGATGGTTCTTTGTTGGAAGATACGGAACGCAGGGATTTTACTATCAATACACTCTCTTTCTCTCTTCAGAAAGAGGACTATGGTTCTCTGTACGACCCATTTCATGGAAAACAAGATTTGGATAATAAACTGATTCGCACTCCGTTGGACCCTGACACCACCTATATTGACGATCCTCTGAGGATGTTCCGTGCCATTCGCTTTGCCACTCAACTCTCCTTTAACGTAGTGCCGGAGTCGTTGGAGTCCATCAAACGCAACAGGGCACGTGTGGGGATTTTGTCCATCGAAAGGATTACCACTGAAATCAATAAAATAATGATGTCTCCAAAGCCCTCTGTCGGATTTCAACTTTTGGACGAGACTACTCTGCTGGAGTTGGTCCTGCCTCAGGTTTCGGACCTCAAGGGGGTAGAGAGTCAGGAAGGTAAAGGGCACAAGGACAATTTCCTCCATTCTCTCCAGGTGCTCGACAATGTAGCAGCCAAAAGTGATAATCTATGGTTGAGGTGGGCTGCTCTTCTGCATGATATCGGTAAAACTTCGACCAAACGTTTCGAAAGTGGCGGAGTGGGATGGTCTTTTCACGGACACGAGTTTGTAGGGAGCAAGATGGTTCCAAAAGTTTTTAATTATTTATCTCTTCCACTTACCGAGATGAAGTATGTTCAGAAACTTGTTCTTCTTCATTTGCGTCCGATAGCATTAGTAGGGGGAGAAGTTACAGATTCGGCAGTAAGAAGACTTCTTTTCGATGCTGGGGATGATATTGATGACCTGATGACTCTCTGTGAAGCTGATATTACCTCCAAGAACGACAAAATAGTGGCCAAACACAAGAACAATTTTGCGAATGTCAGGAGAAAACTATTGGAGGTCGAGGAGCGTGACAGACTCAGAAACTTTCAACCTCCCATCACAGGTGAGATTATTATCGAAAAGTATGGCATCAAGCCTTGTCGGGAGATAGGGATTATCAAAGAGTATATTAAAGATGCCATTCTCGATGGTGTCATCGCCAACGATTATGACCAGGCATATTCTCTTATGGAGAAAAAGGCGTCTGAGATGGGACTTGTTCCCCGGAATTAATGGATATTTACCCCTACTAAGTCGATAAATTCGCTTCTGGTCCTGTTATCTTTGAGGAAAGCTCCTGTGAAGGCAGAAGTGGTAGTAACGGAGTTTTGTTTCTGCACACCTCTGATTTGCATGCACATGTGAGATGCTTCGATGACTACAGCCACTCCGAGGGGATGTAGGGTATCCTGAATGCAGTCACGTATCTGGACGGTCAGCCTCTCCTGAACTTTAAATCTGCGGGCATAGCACTCAACGACTCTGGCTATTTTGCTCAGCCCCGTGATGTATCCGTTGGGTATGTATGCGACGTGGGCTTTACCATAGAAAGGGAGCATGTGATGTTCGCACATAGAGTATAGTTCGATATCTTTCACTATGACCATCTGGCTGTAATCTTCTTTGAACATAGCCGATTTGAGTATCTTGGAGGCATCCATCTGATAACCCTGTGTGAGAAATTGCATACTCTTGGCTACTCTTTCGGGGCTTTTGAGCAGACCTTCTCTTTCGGGGTCTTCTCCGAGAAGTTTGAAAATCTCTTTGTAATGTGATGATAGTTTGGATGTTATATCTTTATCGTACTCGTCGCGCTTGTTAAATGCCATAGTCTTAATAATTTGCGACAATATTAAGGAAAATGTTGGCAACTGCAAATTAATTCTTAATTTAGAACCCTATTTTTAAAATTGAAACTTTGAAAAGAATTTTATTCACTGCAGCGGTAGAAGAAGAATTGTCAAGTGCTTCGAGGGCATTTAATGAGCTCTTCAGAGGTTATAAAGGCCTTGATGATTCCAATATTGAAGTCGATTTCATCATTACTGGCATCGGTACCACCGCTACTACATATTTTCTTACAAGGGCTCTGTGTGTACCCGACATCCACTATGATTTGATAGTCAATATCGGAGTGGGGAGTACTTTTACCGATAAATATCCCGTTGGAAGTACAGTCCGTATTATCAAAGAACAGTTCTCCGACATGGGTGTGGAGAGCAGAATGGGATTTCAGACACTTTTCGAATACGAAATACTTGATGCCAATACCATTCCTTTCAAAAACGGTGCTTTGTTTGCCCCTTATCTCGATATAGAGATGGAGAATGCTCTGACCGATATTCCATCCCTGTCCGGGGTGACGGTACATACTCTATTGGAGGCAGGGGAGAGAGTGGAGCAGGTGAAGGAGCGTTTCGCTCCTGATGTAGAGAGTATGGAAGGTGGCGCATTCTTTTATGTGGCAATTATGGAAAAAGTGCCCTTTATAGAGTTACGTGGTATTTCAAATGTTGTCGGGGAAAGGGATAAGACCAAGTGGGAGACAGCCAAAGCTCTCGATAGTCTTACTCTTGCATGCAAAGAGATTTTGAAGGCATTAGTTTAATAAATATCGGATTATGGAGAAGAAAGAGATTATTGAGATAGATCAAATCTATAAAATCTATCAGGTGGGAGATCAGGAGGTGCGTGCTTTGGATGGTGTGAGCCTTACTATTTGCAAGAACGAGTATGTGGCTATTATGGGCCCTTCAGGGTCAGGTAAGTCCACGATGATGAATATTCTGGGATGTTTGGACACTCCTACGAAGGGGAAATATATTCTCAATGGCACTGATGTGAGTGAGATGGATGACAATGAGTTGGCTACGGTCAGGAATATGGAGATTGGATTTGTCTTTCAGTCTTTCAACCTTCTGCCAAGGTACAATTCTATTGAAAATGTGGCATTGCCTCTTATTTACGCCGGTTATGGCAAGAAAGAGAGAAATGCTCAGGCTGAGAAAGCATTGGTGGATGTAGGTCTTGAATCCCGTATGGAGCACCGTCCCAATGAACTTTCAGGCGGTCAGAAGCAGAGAGTTGCTTTGGCGCGTGCCCTTATCAATCATCCTGCCATCATCCTTGCGGATGAGCCTACAGGCAACCTGGATACCAAGACTTCGATTGATATTATGAAGCTGTTTAATGATATCTATCACAATGGCAATACTGTGATTGTAGTTACTCACGAGGAGGATATTGCCAAATACGCGAGAAGGATTGTGCGTCTGAGAGATGGGAAGATAGAATCTGACAGCATAAATGATAATCCTACCATTTTCTAATAAAAAGTAATATTTGGCTTGTATATAAAATATTTGTATATATTTGCAGCCCTTTTAAAACAAGCGATATGTATTGGACGTTAGAATTAGCATCGAAACTTGAAGATGCCCCCTGGCCTGCAACAAAGGATGAACTAATTGATTATGCCACTCGCTCAGGCGCTCCGTTGGAAGTGATTGAAAATCTTAATGATCTGGATGACGATGGAGAGGTGTATGAAAGCATTGAAGATATCTGGCCGGATTATCCGAGTAAGGAAGATTTCTTCTTCAATGAAGAAGAATACTAAATAATTAAAAGATGAAAATTGTCGTCGCCGGTGCTGGTGATGTCGGAAGCCATCTGGCTAAGATGCTTAGTCTGGAGAGGCACGATATTACCATTATAGACACGGATCAGGAGAGGCTCAACAGAATATCTGAAGAAGCAGACCTTATTACTGTGTTGGGACGCCCGACCTCCATAGAGACCCTGATGTCAGCTGGTGTGCAGAATGCAGATTTGTTTGTGGCGGTGAGTCCTGCTTCAGAACAGGATGTAAACATAGTATCTGCAGTACTTGCCAAGAAATTGGGCGCCAAAAAGGTGACTGCACGTATCAATAATGAAGAATATCAGAAAAACGAGAATAAAATACTCTTTACGGAATTGGGTATTGATTCTCTTTTTTACCCTGAGAAGATAGCAGCCAATGAGATTACCAATCTTCTAAAGCAGACTTCCATTTCTGAATTCATGGATTATTCTCACGGAAAACTTCAATTGATAGTCTACAAGATAGAGGATGGTTCTCCTATGATAGATAAGACCGTTTCAGATGTCAAATCTACAGCAGAACATCTTTTTAGAGCTGTATCCATATCACGCAACGGAGAGACCATCATACCTAAAAGCACCACTGCTTTCAGACTCAATGATATCGTTTATATCATTTCCCGTAAGGAAGGGGTGGAAAAAGCTATGGAGCTGTCAGGGAAGGAGAAAGTATCCATTCGCAAGCTGATGATTCTGGGTGGAGGAAGAATGGGTGAGATGGTGGCAAGAAAGCTTGAAAAGTCAGTGGAACAGGTGAAAATCATCGAGCTGAAGCCTCAAAGATGTGAGTACCTGTCTGAATCTTTAAGCAAGACATTGGTCATCAATGGTGATGGCCGTAATTCAGATATGCTTATTGATGAAGATATCAAGGATTATGACGCATTTGTCGCTGTGACCAGTAGTTCTGAGACCAATATTCTTTCCTGTGTAGTGGCCAAGAAAATGGGAGTTCCCAGAGTTATCGCAGAAGTTGAGAATTTTGAATATATCAATCTTGCAGAGGGCATGGGCGTTGATTCTGTCATCAACAAAAAGCTTATCACTGCAGGAAGGATATTCCGATTTACTTTATCCAATAAAGTTCGTTCCATCAAAGTGCTCAATGGTACTGAGGCTGAAGTTCTCGAATTTATTGTGAACACCAACAGCAAAATCACTGAAGGAAAGATTCGTGACCTCGATTTCCCCGAAGATGCTATAGTCGGAGGGTTTATCAGAGGCAACGAAAGTTTCATTGCAGATGGTGACAGTGTGATTCAGCCCTATGATCAGGTGGTGGTATTTGCTCACCCTTCAGTAGTCTCTAAAGTAGATAAATTTTTCCTTTAGGTCAGAAAGCGTTATTGATGCCGACTATGATGGAGTAGCATCCTTGTAGTCCGAATCCAACATCAGCTCTGAGAATGATTCCCCAAAATTTGAAGCGATATCCTACTCCGTATGTAGGAAGGGTGTGTTTGGTGTCTAATTGGCTGAAGGATGGGAAGACATTGCCTGCTCCTCCCCATGCCACTATCCCGTGTCCCTTGTAGATGTGTTGTCTGAGTTCGAGTTGGGCAGAAAGCATATTTTTGTCGCGGAATCTTCCCTCATAATATCCTCTCATTCTGGTCTCTCCGCCCAAGACCGGCCACATCATCCATGGAGTGTCACCGAAGTTCAAATCTCCGAAAGTATCGATGGCTATGACGGCACCTTTCCAGGCAGGAATGAAAAAATCGGCAGTAAGGATAGTGTTGTAATAGGGCTTCCTGTCAAACATCGAGAAGTTGAATAATTGTTCGAGTTTTAGGAAAATGCCTTTTTGAGGGTCAGAAAAATTGTCCCGAGAATCGTATGCTATTTTAAGTCCTGCTTTGAAATTGCGAGTATACAATGGATTTCCCGCTATCAGGTCAGGGCTTGAATAATCTGATGAAGAGTAGTAGTTGAACCCGATGACAGGTCCTAATGTCCATCGGTCAAATGGTCGGTAAAGAGTTTCTATCCGGACATTTAATACATCTTCCGTAAAAGAGCTTCGATTATTATCATCTACGGCTGAGTCATAACCCAAGCCCCAAAAACGTCTTGGAACACGACTATATCTGACGCCATATTCAAGGAGAAAAGAACCATTGACTGAATAATGAACACCCTTTATGGAAGCGAGGTAGGAGAGATTGGTGGAGATGCTCGCTATGGTCGAAGTGATGGAGAGGGGGGAAATGGTGTCCATTCCTGTACGATAATGAGCCACATATCCGACTGTAGCACCAAATTCACGTTCTTCAGAATAAAATGCCCCGAAATAGGGAATCATTCTGAACTTGTTTTGTGCAGGTTTGAATTTCCATGGGTGAGTAGCGATATATCGCTTTACTGAATCGGTGACAGAGGCTACATAGGTGGAATCATACACGACTTTATCTTGACCATACAATTTGCATGGTAAGGCCAGTAATGAGATGGCGATGAAAGATAAGATAGTGTAGTGACGACATCTAATCATAGATTAGTAGGTTAATTTGACATTGTCTATCCACAGGATATTACCAATGCCACCCCAGAAAGCTACCCCCATACTTGATGATATCCAAATAATAATATGAGTGGGAGATGCGTTGGCGTCGGCCCATTCATTTTCGTAAATAGGGACTATATCACCTCTGCTATTGGTGGTATAGTTTATAATTTCGCCATTTCTGAGAGCCATCCCTTTTTGAAATCCGGGTTGTTTGGAAATATCTCCGTATCTGATGGGAAGTACCTCTCCTTCTATCCAGTCATCGACATCAGCGGTCACCATCTTATAGGCAGTTCCCACTCTGCTGGCATAGATGTTACCCTTCTCATCTTCCCATCTCTGCTGCAGAAAGACAGCAATGGTAGGATAGTCGGGGCCTCCGATAAATTTGCGCGGACTCAGACCTGTAGCACGGGTAATAGGATTGCCTACAAGAGCTTTATAATCGTATTGCAATCCGCTCGGCCTATCATAAAATGGTATTCCGGAATCAAGTTTGCGATAGGGAGATTTGGTGTCGGTGATAGGCTCTCTGAAGGCGCCGATGAGTATGGTACCTTGGGCCACGACATCGATATTAATCATACCTATGACTTTGACTTTTTCGACGACCACTTCCATCTTGGCACACAAGCCATCTCCGTGCTTATCGGGGAACACGGAATTGCTGGTTTTGATGATGCCAATGATGTTAGCCATAATATTGGATGGGGCAAAAAGCTCTTCAGGATGAGGTTGATAGGGTTCGTTACTGACTAAAGTATCTCCGGTATTGAACTTATAAATGTGTTTGACGTTTCCTCCTATAATCCCCGATTCTTTTATCTCAAGGACTCTCCATTTTTCAAATTTTCCACACTCTTCTATCAATTGGCTCTGCTTTGATTGGGCGAAAATGTATAGTGATGATAATGAGATGATAAGTATAGACAGAAGGGTCTTGGTAGTAGGCATAGTATTGGATAAATCGATAAAAAGTTGTAAGTTGCAACATTATTGCGATGACAAAAGTAAAAAAAATGCGTTCCACTGCAATTATATTTTTGCTATTTATCTCCGTGTACTCTGCCTTTGCCGTCAAAGCCTACCCCAAGGCTGTGAAGGTCACGCAACCAGATGGCACATCGATAATGGTACTGATTCACGGTGATGAGCATTACAGATATGTCACTACTTTATCAGGAATACCTGTAGCTTGTGGCACGGATGGTTTCTATCACTTCGCAGAAGCACCCAATGCAGATATAATAAGAGCCAATAATTCAATGCCTTACAAGACACTTGCCGCTTCTGTAAAGACAAGGAAATCCTTAATACTTTTGGTTCAATTTTCAGATGTCAAATTTTCGGTAGATAATCCCAAAACCCATTTCGACAAGATGCTCAACCAAGAAGGATATTCAGATTTCGAGGCTACTGGCTCTGCAAAGGATTATTTCAAAGACAATCTTAACGGATATTACAATATCTCTTTCGATGTGACCGATGTGATATCTCTTCCTCAGACTATCGCTTATTACGGGCAAGATGATGAATCTGTGCCTTCTGTCGTCACCTATGATGTCAATATGCCGCTTCTGATCAGAGATGCTTGCGAAGCTGTCAGATCGAAATACAATTTTGCAGACTATGACCTGGATAACGATGGTGTGGTGGACCATGTTTTTGTCTTTTTTGCAGGATATAATGAGGCAGAGGGGGGAGACAAGAACACCATCTGGCCACATACTTTCAGTGTAGAGTCCAAAAATTATATTTACAACGGGAAGAAAATAGGCACTTACGGGTGTGCCTCCGAACTCAAAGGTGCTTCAGGCAGATTGCCGGCAGGGATAGGTACTTTCTGCCACGAATATTCACATTCTCTGGGGTTAAAAGACCTTTACGATGTCAATTATGCAAGCGGTGGTCTGAGTAAATGTCTTTGGAAGACTTTGTCTATCATGGATGAAGGCAATTACAACAATGAGGGTCGTACTCCTCCCTATTATTGTGCTATAGACAGGGAATTGTCCAATGTTGCAGAATTCTCATTATTGTCTGTAGACAGAGAGTATTCTTTGTCACCCATCAATGTCAATGGTACCATTCTCAAAGCGAACACTTCCATTCGAGATGAATATTATCTTTTCGAAAATAGAAGTTCTTCTCAGAAATGGGATAAGTATATAGGGGGAAATGGTATGGTGGTATATCATATCGATAAATCGGTAAACTATGCCGGAGGTATCAAAGCTTATGTCAGATGGGACAAGAATCTCATCAATGCAGATGCTTCTCACGAATGTGCAGATCTTGTCGAATCACTTGACAGTGCTTCAATAGTCAGCCAGGTTTTTTTCCCGGGGCAGGGAAATGTGAAAGAATTTTCTGCCACTTCCAATCCAGGATTTGAGGATTGGAATGGAGACCCTCTTGGCATGAAATTATTGAATATCAGACAAACTGGAGAGAATGTGGCATTCAATGTCGTCAAGGATGACACTGAGAGACTATTGCAGGTCATTGCTCCTCAGGTGACTCCATATCAAAAGGATGCTCTCGTAAAGTGGAAAACAAACAAAGAAGGAATATTCTCCTGGGGATTGAGATGGGGACTTAAATCATCTGATGAGTCACTTTTCAAAGATACTACCATCAATAAGCTCTCTTTTTCCATCGAAGGACTCTCCGCGAAGACTGAATATAAATGCCAGATTTTTTATAAAGGAAAGAAAATGAATGGAGACACTACCTCTGTAGAATTTACAACAGGTAGTTATACCTCATCATTCCCCTATATTTATTCGATAAAAAACGAGTATTCAGTAGGGGACACAGTGATGCTGAAGGTTCAGAATCTGGTGGAGGAGGTCTCTTCCGTTCAGTGGTCGGTAGACGGTGTCCAGATGACTGATAACATACTGATATTCATTACTCCGGGGATAAAAAAACTCTCCTTGATGATGGTGTATGCCAAAGACGGTTCATCAGAAATCATTACCAAAAAATGTTATGTCAAAGAGAAGAAGATTAAATAATGTTTTTTATGCTATGGCAATTTTTATTGCTTTTGGCATATTCTCTTCCTGCAAAGAGGAGGTAATTATTGTGGTGGACTCCATGCAGAAGAGGGACTTCCTTTCTTCAGACAGGCCGGGCTATTATCTCGATGGCAAGCCTATGTTCCTATTATCTGATTCTCTTCATCAGGTCTGCAATAACCATAGCAGAAAACTCTTCAGGGTACAGACCAATGAGCAGGATACTTCCCTGAATGTAATTTTAGAATCCATTCCAAATAATATCGGAGTTCATATCTTGACCACTGTTACATATCTTGACCCTTCAAATAAATCCACTAACAAAATAATGATGGAGTGTTCGCAGATGACAGAAGAAAGGGTGTGGTTTTGGGATCCACAAACCTATACCGGTATCATTCTGCCTAAGAAATAAAAAAAGCCTGAATGACTTCAGGCTTTCAATTTCTAACAGATAGAAATTATTTCTTTGAAAATTCAACGGATGCTTTTCTGAATTCTTTCATGAGTTTGCTGAGTTCGAGAGCAGCTTTTCTAGCACGTGTGCCGGCAGCTTTGTTGCCTTTTACGAGTTGTGCTTCAGAATTCTTTTGAAAAACTTCGATTTGTGCATTGATTTTTGCGATAAGAGCTTTCATCTTGTTTATATTTTAGTTAGTAAAATTTTAAACTTCTGTAAAGATAGAGAAAGTTTTTTAATAAATGCAAAAAAATAGTAGCTTTTTCTTACTTTTGCAGCGGTATACACGGGTTTTTTTCTTTTTTTCGCTATTATGAACTTCAACATTAAAGAAATATTAAGCGCTTTTATGGTGCTTTTTGCTATCATTGATATAACAGGCTCAGTGCCTATTATTTTGGGCTTAAAACAAAAAGGACTTAAGATAAAAAGTGGTCAGGCTTCTATTATCTCACTGGCACTTTTCCTCGCTTTTCTCTTCCTTGGTGATGCGATTCTCGGCTTTTTCGGAGTTGACATCTCCTCTTTCGCCGTCGCCGGTTCTTTGATTATCCTTATTCTTGCCGGTGAGATGATTCTTGATATAGAGATTTTTAAATATAAATCTGTGGATGGTTCAGCTACCATAGTGCCTATAGTTTTCCCCCTTATCGCCGGAGCCGGTGCTCTTACGACAGTTGTGTCGCTTAGGGCAGAGTATGCAGTGGAAAACATCGTCGTAGCACTCGTATTGAATATGGTCATCGTTTATTTCGTCCTTGCCCACATCGAATGGGCGGAGAAAGTCCTTGGCAAGGGGGGGATTTACATCCTGAGAAAGTTTTTCGGAATCATTCTTTTGGCGATAGCCGTCAAACTCTTTACCTCCAATATCACGACACTATTCTAAAGTTCAATCATCAGAATAGGCATCCAGTTTATTGTTCCAAAGGTATTTTCTTGTCTCTTTTACCAGTATCCCCGATAGAAGAAGAAGAGATACCAGGTTGGGTATGGCCATCAATGCATTCATACAGTCTGCAATGTTCCATACTAAGTGGAGGTTGATGGCTGACCCCACAAACACCCCTATGATGAAGAGTATTCGATAATATATGGTCACCTTCTTCCCTCCAAGGTATTCTATACATTTCTCACCATAATAGGACCAGCCCAAAATGGTGGAAAAGGCAAAAGTAATGATACCGAATGTAAGGATGGTAGGCCCTACGACAGGAATGACTGAGAATGCTTCTTTGGTGAGTGCAGGACTTGTGGCATCAATGCCATTCGGAGCAATGACACTGCTGACTAATACCAATCCTGTGATGGCGCAAACTACGACAGTATCCCAAAAAGTCCCTGTTGATGAGACAAGAGCTTGTCTGACCGGATTTCTGGTCTGAGCTGCCGCTGCCACTATAGGTGCTGAACCCATACCGGATTCATTGGAAAAAAGACCTCTCGCTACACCAAATCGGCAGGCTGTCATAAGAGTGGAGCCCACAAATCCTCCTCCTGCAGCAGTAGGAGTGAAGGCAGAACTAAATATGACTCTGAAAGTCTCCCCGAGATAATTGAAATTGAGATAAAGAATGTAGAGACACCCCAATACATACAGTATAGCCATAATTGGGACGAAAAAAGTGCAAACTTTGGCAATTCCCTTGATCCCGAAAAGGATTACAAGTCCGGCAAAAAAAGCAAGTACTATGCCTGTGATGTATGGAGAGACACTGAAAGATTCATTCATTAAAAGTGAGATGGAATTGGCCTGTACCATATTTCCAATTCCGAAAGATGCGATGACTGCAAAAATGCAAAATAACACGGCGAGCCATTTCATCTTCAGTCCCCTTTCAAGAGCATACATGGGGCCACCCAACATAGAGCCATCCTTAGTTTTAATTCTGTATTTGACGGCAAGTAATCCCTCTGAATATTTGGTGGCTATGCCCAACACACCGGTAATCCAGCACCAGAACACAGCACCGGGGCCTCCAAGAGAAATGGCTGTAGCCACTCCGATGATGTTGCCTGTGCCGATGGTGGCGGCAAGAGAGGTGGCCAGAGCACCGAACTGGCTTACATCTCCGGTAGCATTTTTGTCCTTGATAAGTGAGAGCTTGATAGCTTTAAAGATGTATAACTGAGGGAAACGCAATCTGAAAGTCAGAAATAAATGAGTGCCGATAAGAATTATTATCATTGGCCATCCCCAGAGGATAGATGACAGCTTCTCGATGAGTGAGCTAAACGACAGAAAATTCATATTGTAAAGTTAAAAAACTTATATTTGTCTCACAATTAAAAAATAAATTATGTCCCACTTTATCTCTTTCAGAAGGTACATAGTCTTCATCCTGCCGATATTTTCACTATTTATTATCACATCTTGTATCAAGGAACAGCAGATACAGGATAAAGATACCAAGTTGTATATTGATTCTATGATGTCTCAGTACTATTATTGGGTAGAAGAAATGCCTACAAATATCTCAATGTCGACCGGTAGCATCTATGACTATTTTGAAAATCATCTCGTCTCCAAAGACAGATGGAGCTGGATGACCTCTGCTCAGGAATGGAATGAATCTCAGACAGGTGTTTATAAAAGTTATGGGGCCTCTATCTCTCAGCCGATTGAGTATTATGGTGATTATAGTGTGATGATAAGATATGTCCACCCAGGCTCTCCTTTTGCCGTTAATGGTGTCAAGAGGGGATGGACCCTGACCCATATCGGCGGAGTGGAAGTGATGACGCTTATCAGAAATGATACATTTGCAAGTGAATACAATAAAGAATCCAACAGTTTTACATTTAAAGACGAGACAGGGGTGAGTCGTACTTTACAAATATCTGCCGAAGTTATCTCCACCAGGTCATCTCTTATTACCGATGTATTTGATGCTCAAGACTTCAAAGGATTGACCGGAAAAGTAGCATACTTCAATTATCTCACTTTCAACAACAATATGCTCTCTGACATCAGAGATGCTTTCGCCCGTTTTTATTCTGAAGGGGTGTCTGATTTGATTCTTGATTTGAGATACAACGGAGGTGGAAGCACAAATGCTTCTTCAGTTCTCGCCGATTATTTAGCTCCTTCTTCAGCACAGGGCAAAGTACTTGTCTCTATCGAGCACAATTCTCTAAATTCCACTCTCAATGCATCCACCACCATTCAGAGACAAGCACAATCATTGGAATTAAATCGAATTTTCATTATTACCGGCAAGGCAACGGCCTCAGCAAGTGAAGTGGTCATCAATGGCCTCAAACCCCTTTTTGGAGAGGCTAATGTCATCCAGGTGGGTGACACTACTTATGGCAAGCCCAACGGGATGTATGTATTTGCTTATCCTTCCGGTACCTCTGAAGATTATTATGCCAATGCAGAGTATGTCTTTCTCCCTATCTGCTTCTATTCTGTCAATGCAAATGGTTTTGGGGGATATGAAGATGGTATCCTGCCATCCAAATACTGGCCTGATGATTTATATGATGATTGGGGAGTGAATGAGGGTATTATCAATGCCTGCCTGACATATATTGCGACAGGTGCATATCCACCACTTCCCACCAAATTATCGACCAAGTCAGATAACATGATGGGAAGTGAGCGAATAGCAGTCAGCGAAGATGCTAAAGGATATGGAACATTTCTACTTGACTTTCCTATTGGAAATAAGTGATTTCAAATAAAGGAAAGTACTGTAAGCCACATTGAATGACTTATTGTGTGAGGCGATAGCCTGACAGCCCATAGACAATATTCTAGAAGGAGACATATAATCCCAGAGATTACGGAGTTTATACATTACCATTATCTCCTGATGCTCAATACGTGAGTTCAGTAGTCTACGCTGATAGTGAAGGTCTTTGACTGAGCGGATATTGAGATACTCTTGATTTCTAATTATCTTTTCCATCGTTATTGTCGTTAAAAAACATCTTTGTAAACATCCTGATGGGAGTATTCATAAAGATTCTGTTTCTAAATAATAGAAGAAGAGCGATAATCAAAAGTAAAACTCCGGCAGTAATCAGATGTCCGTAGATAGCCGAACCGAGCAGACCGCCTATCCACAAACTGAAAGATACAGCCAAAAAGCCAACAATAAGTGCTCCTGCCAAGACTATCATCACCATAAGTAAGATTCGGCTGAAAATTTTAGAGAGATTCTCTATGAAAGTGAGCTTAATCTCGTCTATTCTCAGTCCCAAATAATCCTTGATGGAAGAAAACAATTCTTCCAACGGATTGGTGTGATTATTAGAATCTTCTATAGCCATGTGATATTAATCTTCCGGTTTCCCGTCTGGTTCGGAGTGAGCAAATTTGGTTTTCAGATTTTGATACTCCTTATCAAAAGTATCTTTAATCTTTTTGCGTGTCTCGTCACCTGCATCGGGGGCGAAAAGGATAGCGGCTGCTGCCCCAAGGATAGCACCGCCGATAAATGCGAATAAGTTATCACCTTTCATAACAAAATGTATTTAATGTCTCAAATATAAGATAAATATTTAAATTTGCCGATACTTGAAACAACAAATATGATGCCTGTTACCAAATACTGCCTCCGTTTTTTGGTTCTTACCCTCGTTCTCCTGGGTGGAGTTTCTTGTTCAAAGGAGAGGAAAGACCCCTCTGTCACCAAATCAGTATTGCTCTATATGGCAGCCAATAATAATCTTTCCACCAATGCCATCAGAGACCTTGCAGACCTTAAAAAGGGTTATGTACCAGATTTCTTCCCTGCGGGGGGTACCGGAGATGTCCTTCTGGTTTATTACCATATTTCCAAAGATACTCCCAAATTGTTGAGAATATCCAAAGATGAATTCGGAATAGTCAATCAGGAAATACTCAAAGAATACGACCAGCACAATTCTTGTACAGACTCAGTGTTTCATTCTGTCCTGACATACGCCAATTCTCTCTTTCCTGCTCAGGAAAATGGACTTATCCTTTGGTCTCACGGCACAGGGTGGCTTCCAAAGGGGTATTATTCTAACCCTACTTCACTTTCAGAGATGCAGCAAACATCGATAATCGACCCTGATGAACATCTTGTAAAAAGTTTCGGCGCAGAAAATGGGGAAGAGATGAGCATAATTTCTCTTGCCAACAATCTGCCCATAAAGTATTCCTACATTATTTTTGATGCCTGCCTTATGGGGGGGATAGAGGTGGCATATCAGTTGAAAGATAAGTGCTCATATCTTGTCTTTTCTCCTACAGAGATTCTTACAGATGGGTTTCCGTATAGTGACCTAATGGAGGATATTTACTCGACCACCAAGGCAGACCTCAAGGAAGTGTGTCTCTCATTTTACAATTATTATCAATATCAGACTGATTCAAGCAGGCAATCTGCCTCCATATCTCTCATTAAGACATCTGAACTTGATTATCTGGCGCAGGCGACTAAAAAGATTTTCGATAATGGCGGGAGAACTAAAATATCCAAGTTGTCAATGAGTGACATTCAGCCCTACTTCCGAACTTTTCATCATTGGTACTATGATTTGGAAGATTTTATGAAAAACATCTCTTCATCGGAAGATTACAGGACATTTGAATATGCTCTTGATGAAGCAGTCATTTATAAAGAAGCCACCCCTTATTTTCTGTATAAGACATCTACCGGTTTCGAAATCAAAACCTTCTCAGGGCTGAGTACATATATACCTAATCCTGAAAATGCCACGCTCGATTCGTTCTACAAATCATTATCCTGGAACAACGCTGTGAGGATGATACAGTAGATTATTCTAATTCATTGCGGTATTTAGAAATATTTTGTACTTTTGCGCCTCACAAAAAGTTATCTTTTTGGTGCAATGGGGTCCGGAAACGCCGGACTGAGTAACACATTTTTAACAATTTTATATGAAACAAGTTGTTCTAAACGGCAAGAAGCGTGAAGCCGCAGTCAGAAAATCTGAATCCAAAAATCTTCGCAAAAATCAAGAAATTCCCTGTGTCATCTATGGTAATGGTCTTGAAAACATTCTTTTTACAGTAGGTCTAAAAGAATTTAACATCATCAACAATACCCCCAATAGTTATATCATTGAACTTAAAATCGATGGTAAATCATATTTGTCGATATTGCATCAGATTCAGTATGATCCTGTCACAGACCTTCCCATCCATATCGATTTTCTCTCGGTATCTGAGAAGAAACCTGTTGTAATCAATGTTCCTATCGAGATTACAGGTCACTCTGAAGGTGTCAAACAGGGCGGTAAACTTCTTGTTCAGTCTCGCAAGCTCAAAGTAAGCGGCCTTATCAAAGATCTTCCCGATGTCCTCAAGGTAGATATTTCAAATCTTCTTATCGGCAAACAAATCAATGCCGGAGATTTGAATTATGACAATATCAAGATAGTGTCACCCAAGACTGCTATGGTATGTTCTGTAAGGACTACCCGTGTTGTTGAAGAGGTTCCTGAAGAAGGTGCTGCTACTCCTGAAGCAGGTGCTGAAGGGGCAGAAGGTGCTGATGCCGCTCCCGCAGCAGAAAGTAAGTAATCGTTATGGGGTATGAATTATTTAATAGTCGGTCTCGGAAATATCGGTTTTGAATATATTGATACCCGCCATAATATGGGATTTTCAGTATTGGATGCCTGGGCTCAGGCATCCAATATTGTTTTTAAGACCGAGAGATATGGAGATGTCTCTCTGATTAAGTATAAAGGGCATAGCTTTACTCTTCTCAAACCCTCCACATATATGAATCTTAGTGGTAAAGCTGTTCATTATTGGGTTCAAAAGAAAAAGATTCCCCTGGAAAATCTTTTGATAGTGGTAGATGATATGGCCCTTCCTCTCGGAACTTTGCGTATAAGGAAGCAGGGGAGCGATGGTGGTCACAACGGACTTGCCAATATCACTGAGTGTTTAGGTACTGAAGATTATCCTCGTTTGCGGATAGGGATAGGGTCACACATCGGTTTTGGCTCTCAAATAGACTTTGTATTGGGGACCTGGACACAAGAGGAGAAGCCTGAATTGGCTCCGATAAGAGAAAAGGCGGTAGAAGCTATCAAATCATTTGGGACTGTCGGTATCGAGCGTACGATGAATCTGTTCAACACTCGTTAACACTACTCTTTGTAATATACACGTTTGACTCTCTGCGAGATACCTGTAAGTATTTCGTAGGGGATAGTGCCGAGTTTATCCGATAACTCGGTGACAGGAATGTGCTTTCCGAAGATTTCTACCTGATCCCTCACTTGAGCATCTATGCCGGTGACATCCAGCATACAGGCATCCATACAGATATTACCTACAATGGGGACACGGTGACCGTTGACATACATTTCTCCCACTCCGCAACTAAGGTGACGATTCAATCCGTCTGCATAACCAACAGGAATGACCGCTATTGTCGAATCGCGCGAGATATGTCCTTTTCTCCCATATCCTATAGTCTGATCGGCAGGGACTTTTCTAAGGGCTGTGATATGAGTGATAAAAGAACTCACCGGCTCTAGAGAATGATTGTCGGGCACAGCACTGATGCCGTGAAGACCTATGCCGAGTCGCACCATATCAAATGCAAATTGTGGGAAGCGCTCTATCCCTGCGCTGTTGAGGATATGTCGTATGATATGGTAATCAAAATGGAGTTGTACCATGTCCGCCATCTTCTCAAAAAGAGAAATCTGTCCCAGAGTAAATGAATCCTGAGAAGGATCATCGCTCACAGCAAGATGAGAAAACATAGATTGAATCTTGACATTGCGACTCGATTTGAAAAAATCGAGGAGGGAGGGTATCTCACTGAGATCAAGACCGGAGCGATTCATCCCTGTATTGAATTTGAGATGGACTGGATAATGGCTGATACTATGTGACTTGAGTGCACTGTCAATGCTTTTTAGAAGTTCCATCGAATAGATCTCAGGCTCAAGATCAAATTCTATCATATTGTCATAGGCTTCGGGTTCCGGATTCATGACAGCGATAGGGACAGTAATCCCCTTGGAACGCAATTCTACCCCTTCATCCACATAAGCTACCATAAGATAATCCACCCTTTGATATTGGAGAAGGTTGGCTATCTCTCCGCATCCACTGCCATAGGCAAATGCTTTGACCATCACGCCAATCTTGGTGTTGGGAGCCACCAGTGAGCGAAAATAATTGAGATTGTGGGACATTGCATCCATATCTACTTCCAGCAGAGTGGTGTGGGACTGCTTCTGAAGGAATTCTCCTATGTATTCAAATTGGTATTGTCTGGCACCCTTGATTAATATCACCCGATTGGAGAAGTTGTTACGATTTTCCTGGTGAAGAAAACCGTCCGTATCTCTATAGAAACGAGACTGATAGGAGCCGTTGTCCGAAAAGAGATGCTGATGTGAGGAGAGGTATTCGCCTATACCTATAAAAAGTGATACTCCGGCTTGGGATATTAATTTGGCAACGTGTCGATAGAGAGAATCATTGTCGGTGGATACATCTATGAAATCTGAAAGAATCACGACTTTCTCTTTGGAGCCGTCTTGAGAAGAGAGGGTATTCAGAGCGAGAGAGAAAGATGCGAGGTCCGAATTGTAGTAGTCCTTTATGAGTAAACTATCGTTGATACCATCTTTGATTTCCATCCTCATCCCGATGGGTTGCAACTGTAGCACCCTTTTAGCTATGACTTTGGTATTGTATCCTCGGTATATCAAATAACTGACGGCGGACATGCAATTTTCGAAAGATGCTTCATCGGTAAAAGGTATCGTCAATACGAAATCGGTGCCTTTGTCATTATAAATGTGAACTTTTCTGAAAGTATTCGACAATTCGAGTAATGTTACCACCAATCCACTGTCCCCCCAAAGAAACATTTTAGCTTCAGGTTTGAGGGTAGAGGCTATCTTTCTGGCTATCTTTCCATCTCTGCAAATGACGACATCACAATCTTTGAAAAGGATACATTTCTCTGATAATTTTTCGTCGGTAGATTTGAAATTCTCATTGTGAGCATCCCCCAGATGGGTAAATATGCCGACAGATGGTCTGATAATCTTTTGCAGTTTATCCATCTCACCCTTCTGGGACAATCCTGCCTCTATCAGGGCTATTTTGCAATTCGGGTCAATTTCCAAGATAGAAAGTGGAACACCTACTTGAGAATTATAGCTACGTGGACTTCTGCAGAGGGGAATGTCATCAGCAATAAGTTGTGCTATCCATTCCTTGACCACAGTCTTTCCATTACTGCCCGTGATACCCACCATTTGCGCGCTTAATTCACTCCGATAATCTGCAGCACGCTGCTGAAGAGCTACCAAAGTGTCAGGACAATAGACAAATTCAGCATCTGTCATAGATGAAAATTCGGGACGGGATTCGCTTACCACGAAGTGTCTTACTCCTTTTTGGTAGAGTTCTCCGACATAGTTGTGTCCGTTGTGATTTCGTCCGATGAGAGCATAAAAAATCGTCTGCGAGGGAGTCTCTATGGTACGACTATTGATAGATATCTTCATCATAAATGCAAATATAAACACTATATTTGGAAAAATATTTATTATGAAACGAATAGTTATTCTCCTGTTTTTATCTCTTTCGCTTGTCGCTTTCGGACAGAAAGGAACTCCCACCGATCAAAGTAAATATTTATCGGGAGCAGTACCTGTGGTCGATGGCAAGGTCGTATTTACAAAATCTTTTAACATCGCTTCTATGCTGAATGATTCTGTTTTCGTATTTATGGACAAATGGGTGAATCAGACCATTGCAAAAAAAGGCAATAGCAGTCGTATCGTATCATGTGATGCATCCAAGGGAGAACTCATAGCCTTGATAGAAGAGATTATTGTCTTCAAACAGACTATTTTCTCGGTGGACAGGACTACCATCAATTATTTCCTCAGGGTGAAGATATCAGACACTCAGTGCATTGTGTCCATAGATGACATAAAGTACCTGTATAACCAGGCGCAGAGTGACAAACAGGACCTTATCAGGGCAGAGGGATGGATTACCGACGATTATGCCATGAATAAAGAGCGTACCAAACTTGTCTATCCCGCCGATAAGTTCAGAGTCAAGACTATCGATATAGTTAGCGCAATTTTCGATGAATTGGACCTTGACTTTACTTCGAAAAAGATGAAATAAATCTCCGGGTAGAGGCATCAAATCTGATGTTCTCGGTATCGAAGCATTTGCCCAATGCTCCGTTGTCGATAAGTTCTTCCGGTGTGCCTATTGCTATAGGCTGCTCTTTGGAGAGCAGGCACAGGCGGTCACCTATGGTGAGGGCGCTGTCGAGGTCGTGAGTCGAAAGAAGTATCGTTTTGTTTTGCTCCACAGCGAGTTTGCGAAGGAGTATCATAGTCTCTATTCTGCTGGTAACATCGAGAAATGCAGTCGGCTCATCAAGTATGATGATGGGACATTCTTGAGCCAATACTTTGGCTATCATAACTTTTTGCTTCTCTCCGTCGCTCAGTTCTGAAATAGAGGCTTTTGCTTTTTGCTCCATCCCGACATCTTT
>CAYMAX010000016.1:0-5763 GCA_964388595.1 uncultured Muribaculaceae bacterium | reverse complement strand
GATTTTAGAACAGCTTCGTGATCTGAGTCCTTCATTTGCCCGAAGAAACCGGTGTGGGGATGACGCCCAAGAGAGACAAGTTCATAGACTGTTATCCCACCTGCATTGGTCTTCTCAGTGAGAACGACTCCCATGGTAAGGGAGAGTTCGCTGTCAGAGTAGCCATACAAGTCCTTCCCCATCACACTAATGGTGCCGTCAAGAGGGGATTGAAATCGACACAATGTGCGCAGAAGGGTAGATTTGCCGATGCCGTTTGGCCCCAGCAGACAAGTCACTTCTCCGGCGAAAATCTGCATATCTATTCCCGAACGCAATACCTTCTTTTTCCTTTTCGAAAGTCGGTATCCTATCGTAAGATTTTTGGTTTCTATGGATATGGCAGATTTATTCATACTGTGGCAATCAATTGAAATATTGAATATTCTTGCGGTTAACTATCACATAGATGATTATCGGAGCTCCTATGAGTGGTGTGATGGTATTGAGGGGCAGAACGCTGTTGCTGCCGGGGATGATGGTGAGCATATTGCAGAGCAATGCCACGCATGAGCCTGCAATAATAGTCACAGGGACCAGTTGTTTGTGATTGGAAGTTCCCAACAATAATCTGGCGATATGGGGCACGGCCAGTCCTATGAAAGCAATAGGGCCGCAGAAGGCTGTGACGACAGCTGTAAGCACTCCGGTGCAAATCATGATAGCTACCCTTACGGATTGTACTTTGACACCGAGATTGGCTGCATATAACTCTCCAAGCAACAGAGCGTTGAGAGGTTTTATCAATAGGATGGAGAGGATTAGTCCGACTATACTGAATGATGCGAAATAGGGTAGTTTGTCCATGGAGACAGAGGAGAAATCTCCCATACCCCACATTACAAATTGATGGACCTTATCGGCTGAAGCATAATAATTGAGAATGGAAATAACGGAGGAGGCAAGATAACCTATCATAATGCCGATGATAAGGAGCATTACATTGTTATTGACTTTTCTGGAGAAGAAGATAATAATGATTAACACAGCGAACGCCCCTATCAGAGCTGCCAATATAGTCGAGAAATAACTCACAGCTCCACCAAAATAGAGCATAACCAGAGCTACTCCCAGATTGGCGCCGTCGCTCACTCCGAGGATAGAGGGACCTGCGAGAGGGTTCTTAAAGAGAGTTTGTAGCAACAGACCGCTTACAGAGAGTGACGCTCCGGCCAAAAGTGCTGTAATGGCTTGAGGCAGACGTGATTGACGAATAATCAAATCCCACGAAAGCTCGCCGCTGGAAGCACCGAAAAGAATCTTAAATACCGACTTGACGGGAATGGAGACTGCACCATAGAGGATGTTTGCTATAAAAAGAAGCAATAAGACCAATGTCAGAATGATGATGATTCTTTTCCTCATACAGGCTAAAAAAGATTGGGCTTCTTACCATATATGATGCCGCATACGTATCGGAAAAGAATAATACTGATGAAAACGAACAATATGGAGAGCTCATAAAACAATTGCTGGGAGATCTTGACACGGGCAGCTACTTCATCAGGGTCTTCTCGTATCACTTCTCCGACTTTACGGGCAGAGACTCCTGAACGATACCATTTTTTGACTATCATCCCATCGTTTAAATATACAACACCGCCATTGGAACGGCAGAGAGAGATGAGCGTTTTATAATCGGCAAAAAGGACATGATCCGCTAAAGTGCTATCTCTGTCAATGGCGTTTTTGACATCTTCGTCATAGCCTGTTGTCAGAAAATTGGCATCTCCTCCATGGAAACGAACACTGTCAATAATTGAAGATACTTTCTTCCATCTGCCTTTGTGAGTAAAACGGGAGATATCTGATATTACCATAAGTATCTGTGGCTTATGACTATTGACAATACTATCTGTGATGTAATCTCCCCTTACATTGCGAACATCGAAGCTGAAAGGCAATTCGTTGAAATATGATGAAGAGGATGTTTTAGAATCTACAAAAGTCCAAGTGCTGTCGGGCAAATCATCGAGAGTAAATTCCTTGAATACATCTTCTTTGCGATAGGTAAATACTGTATTGAATTCTTTTTCCACTTCATTGTCATCGAGTTTGATGGAGATGTTGGTACCGGTTCTGAAATCTCCAAACTCGATAAATGGCATAGTGAAGTAGGAGATGAGTGAAGAAGTGAGTGCAATCAGGGCAAAACACCCAATGAATGTTCTTTCAGCCATGGCTGGTGCCACTCGTCTGAATTTCTTGCGATAGAGATAGATGGGGACAATACACAAGAGCAATATTATGTTTTTATAGAAAGTTTGCCAGTTGGTGAGGTGAATGGCTTCCCCGAAACAGCCGCAGTCCTGGATGGGATTGAAAAGTGCGAGGATGAGGGTAAGAAGGGTGAAAAAACAGGTCAGGACGAGACCTACCCATGAGAAAAATCTCATCCTCAATCTCATGAGGATCGAAATACCTGTAATAAATTCGGTGACTGAAAGAATAATCCCGACAGGAATGGAGGCAAAAGCGAAAAACCCTACATGAGCGGCGTTGAGATACTCTGTGATAATCAATCCTGTGCCGATGGGGTCCGTCAATTTGAAAAATCCGGAAATGATAAACACCGTTCCGAAAATAATCCTGGCTATAAAGAGTAAGAAAGCCATTTTACTGCAGCGATTTATCTATAAGACAACGTATTTTTTCAAAAATACCTTCAGGAGAAAGCATCTCTCCATTCTCACCTGAGCAATTAATTCGCAGGAACGATGGGTCCAAAGATGTCTGAGCGAGATAGATTTCTCTTACCTTCATCTGAAAATGGATATCGGCTTCGTGAATATCGGACTTGCCGTGCAGATATTCCCTGTCGTTGCCGTGCCTTTCCTCCTGCAACTTCTTGTTGACAAAATCAATGGGAACATCGAGAAAAAGGTTGAGGTCGGGGAGAGGAAGATGATATTCTCCAAATTCTGAATCCAAAATCCACTTACGGAGGTTCTTTGCCTCCTCAGCATCAGATATCTTGGCGCATTGGAATGCGATATTGGAGTAAACATATCTGTCAAGTAATACTACATCTCCTTGTTGAAGCCATTTCCGCATTAACACCGAGGCGTCTCTTCTGTCCTCTGCAAATAACAGCGCCACAAGCATGGGGTGAACCTCGTCAATTTTACCGAAATCGCCTCTTAAAAACTTGGCGAGCATTTCCCCTACCACAGGAGCATCAAATCGGGGGAAATGAAGGTAACGCAATTCTCTCCCACGCGAGGTAATATATTGTTTGATTTTTCGGACTTGAGTAGATTTACCGGCTCCATCGAGGCCTTCAAGCACTATGAGCATATTATTTATATCTTTGCAAGAATCTACAAATGTACAAATTAATTTATGAGTAAGCAGGTTAAAATAATGGGAATTGTCAATATTACCGATGACTCCTTTTACAGTGCTTCTCGAGCCTATACCATTCCGAAGTTGAAGGAACTTCTTGCAAGGCATATAGAGGAGGGTGTGGACATAATAGATTTCGGTGCCTGCTCCACACGACCCGGGTCGGTGTCTATTCCCGTAGAGGAGGAGTGGGGACGGCTTCGACCTGCTATTCAATTGTTTAAGCAATTATATCCCACTGTCCCTTTCTCTGTAGATACCTTCCGCGCTCCGATAGTTCAAAGATGCTATGAAGATTTCGGACCATTTATGGTCAACGACATCTCTTCAGGCGAAGATGATTCGAGGATGTTGCCATTGGTGGGTCGCATAGGATTGAGTTACATCGCCATGCACAAGCGCGGTACTCCGTTGGATATGCAGGAACATTGCCAGTATGATGATCTGGTGGAAGATATCCTCCAATATTTTAGAGATTTTGACAAGAGAGCTCAAGAATGCGGAGTGGAGAAATGGATTCTCGACCCCGGCTTCGGCTTCTCCAAGACGATGGAGCAAAATTACCTGCTTCTGGAGCATCTTGACCGTTTTCAGGAGCTTAAACACGAGATAATGGTGGGTATTTCCCGTAAAAGCTTTATCTATCGCAAATTGGGTGTATCGCCATCAGAGGCACTGCCTGAGACTACCAGGCTTCACATCATAGCGATAAAAAAAGGAGCCGATATACTTCGTGTACATGATGTTGCCGCTGCCAAAAAAATATTAAATTTGTAATCTAATATCAAATCCTATGCTTACGTCGATTTCTCCGATAGATGGAAGGTACTATGACAAAGTATCTGAACTCTCTTCATATTTTTCAGAATTTGCACTCATTCGCTACAGAGTAAGGGTCGAGATTGAGTATTTCATAGCTCTTTGTGAGATTCCTCTCGATGGACTGGCAGATTTCAATCCGGTTCATTTCGAATCGCTTAGGGATTTATATCGCGAGATGACCATTGAAGATGCAGAAGTGGTCAAAGAGATAGAGAAGACCACCAATCACGATGTGAAGGCTGTGGAATATTATATCAAGAGAAGATTTGACGAGATGGATATAGATACCAGATACAAGGAGTTTATCCACTTCGGTCTTACTTCCCAGGACATCAACAATACAGCTGAGCCTCTCGCTCTTCAAGAGGGGATTCAAGATGTCTATCTGCCACAACTTTATTCTGTGGTCAATATATTATCTGATATGGCGCAGAAGTGGAAAGATATTCCCATGCTTGCCCATACTCATGGTCAGCCTGCTTCACCTACCAGATTGGGCAAAGAGATAGAGGTGTTCGTAGTGAGGATTCAGGAACAATTGAAGACTCTTCTCAGCACTCCTTACTCTGCCAAGTTTGGAGGAGCCACAGGCAATTTCAATGCCCATTATGTAGCATACCCCGATATAGATTGGAATAGTTTTGCGACTAATTTCGTAGAGGAAACACTTGGACTGAAACGTTCATATCCTACCACTCAGATAGAGCACTACGACAACACGGCTGCTCTTTTTGATGCCATCAAAAGGCTCAATAATATATTGATAGATTTATGCCGGGATATGTGGACATACATCTCGATGGAATATTTCAGACAGACAGTCAAAGCGGGTGAAGTAGGTTCTTCAGCTATGCCGCATAAAGTGAACCCCATCGACTTTGAAAATGCCGAAGGCAATCTTGGATATGCCAATTCCATCTGCGAATTTCTTTCATCCAAACTCCCTGTTTCAAGGCTGCAAAGGGACTTGACCGACTCTACTGTGATGAGAAATGTAGGCATCCCCATAGCACATTCTCTTGTCGCCTTCAAGTCTATCGAGAAGGGGCTTGGCAAGCTCATTCTTAACGAAGATGTATTAAGGAGGGACCTTAATGCCAATTGGGCAGTAGTGGCAGAAGGTATTCAGACTATTCTTCGGCGAGAAGGGTATCCACACCCATACGAGACATTAAAAGACCTTACACGCACAGGAGAGGCCATCTCAAAACAATCGATTGAGAATTTTATTGATGGTCTGGAAGTCTCAGAAAGTGTAAAAGAAGAGTTGCGCGGTATTACTCCCGAAAATTATGTGGGGAGATGATTATTCTACGATAAAAACATCTTCGCCATCTTCTTGAAAATAGTATTGTTCTCTGGCAAATTTCTCGAGTGAATCTTTGTCCGAAGATAGTTCTTGGAGTTTCTCGTCTATATCCTTAATGTCTTTTTCGTATTGACGAATAGCATTCTGCTGCCTGAGGACTTCTATATAGTCTTTCCCCCAGCGTATCAAATTGTTGCTATCCAGGAATACCACAATCAGCAAGAAAACGAAAGTCACCAAAAGGTATT
>CAYMAX010000015.1:0-29512 GCA_964388595.1 uncultured Muribaculaceae bacterium | reverse complement strand
GAACTGTGCAAAGAATACATCGATAAAATGATGTATCACATCAATGTTGAGAAGCTTAATTCATTTATTCACTCCTATATTGTTCCTGCCAATAGATTGTTTTATTGCGTTTCCCCTGAAGATGTGAATATGGATATAGATTGCGGCAGTATTGATCCCTATACTCCTTCTTCACAAGTAGTTGATACGACGAAGATAGATATCGTCAGCGGGAAGATAGTAACTACATCCAAAGAACCCATAAGCGGTGCTACCATGTGGACGCTTTCCAATGGTGCCATAGTGTTATTAAAAGACTCCAAGATAGAGCCTTCTAGAGTTTATTTTAAAGCTTTTGCCAAAGGTGGTATCTCAAGTATTGATGACAACGCATCACTTTCACCCGATTTTTTGAATCTCGTTGCCAATATTGGTAGTAAAGAGTCACCATCTTCTCTTTCCAGAGGAGTATCTTATTTCTCAAGCCATTTAAATGGTTCTTTTTCATCTTCAGACGTTGATTTATTTATGAATGGCATATATCGCAGTTTTACTGATTTTAAATATCATGACGAGGCTTTCGGTATAATTAACGATTATCGCAATGATATGCTTCTTTATGCAGGTAACGACCCATCCGCTGTCCTTAACAGAATGAAATCTGATGTGGCTCGACCTCAGAATGAGGGTACAGAGATTAATTATCACTATGTGGCAGATCAGATAAAAGAGATGTTTTCAAATGCAGCAGATTATACATTTGTCTTCGTGGGAGACATAGACGAGAATCTTTATAAAGCACCGGTCTGCAAATTCATAGCCTCTCTGCCGGGCAACCCACACACTAAAAACACCGGTGATGTCAATAAGTTTTCCATAGAAAGATTTGATAAGACCACTCTTGCTTATCTCAATATGGACCCAAATAGGGAGTATCACAATATCAGGGTGACGCTGCCTTCTCCTTTTGATATCAAAGGCAGGGCTCTCTCCAATGCCATATCTACTCTTCTTGAGCGCAAGATAGTGGACAAAATGGTGGATGAAGGGGTCTCAGTGAACATCAGATCTCGTATCAAAAGATTCCCCAAAGAGGTTATCTCCATAGACTTCTCATTTGTTACCAAAGACAATGATGATAATATAGATGAAGTTTTCAAATCTATTCTTAAAGATATCTCTTCAGAAGGGGTAGATAATCGGGAATGGAGTGCCATCAGAGCTTCAGTTATCAATGGATTTGACCGTAAAGAGCAGATGGATAATAATTTCTGGATAGATGTGTTGAACGACAGATTCTTATATGGTAAGGATTTCTATTCTCAGTATGATAAAGAAGTTGATTCCATCACTCTAGAAACTGTAAATGAGACACTTAAAGATTATCTTGATAAAGCAATCATCGCTATTTCATTGATAAAGCCCAATGATAACAGTCATTCAAATTGATAATATTCTTGTCTCTTCCGAAATAATCACAGAGTACTTCGACTGTGATTATTCCAAGTGTGAAGGTAAATGTTGTATCGTAGGAGACAGTGGTGCACCTCTTAATGAAGAAGAAGTGTCAGAGATAGAGAAGCACTATCGGAATTATATTCCATATATGACACCTCAGGGGAGGGAAGTGATAGGTAGGGAGGGATTTTTCACAATAGATATTGATGGAGACATGGTAACTCCTCTAGTAGGAAATGGTGGAGAGTGTGCATATACCTGCTTTGATGAGCATAATCATTGCTATTGTGCTATGGAGAAAGCTCATCTTGCCGGTACCTCTTCTTTTCACAAACCCATCTCTTGTTATCTTTATCCCATAAGAGTGACGCATCTTTCCAGCGGGATGACGGCACTGAACCTGCATAGATGGTATCTGTGTCAAGATGCTTTCCTAAAAGGCAAAAAAGAGAAAATCAGGGTGTATCAATTTCTGAAAGAACCCCTCATCAGAGCATTTGGAGAAGAATTTTACAAAGGTTTGGAAGTGGCGTCCAAAAGGGCTTTGGCTGTAACATAATCCCCATCTTCCACTACCAATTCTACAGAGAGAAGGTCAGTGTTGACCGCTCCTGTGGAGAAAGCAAGGTTCTCATTGAGAACATAGGCGTGAATTCCTGATTCTTCAAGCAATCCTTTGGCAAGATTGGCTGAGAAGGCGTTGTCGTATTTTTTTAAAACTTTCATAAGAAGCAGTTTTAATTATTGTCCTCTCTACTGATAGCATATTCTATGCCACTTGCAAGTCTATAGATATCTTTTCTATAACCATCAAGAGTGACAATCGAATCTCCTTTGGTGAGAATGACCTTATCTTCGAACATTCGAGATAGTCTCGCCCCTTTTTTGGCTTTTCTAAAAATAATGTTGTCAGAATCCTCAGAGATGGGAACATACCCCTGATTAACGAATATTTCCATAATAGCAGCTTTCTTGTCAGCGAAAGATCCATTGAAAGTGACATCTTTTTTGATAAAACTTATCAAAGGATATATGGCAGCAAAAACTGCAAGAAAACCAAGCATCTTCCATCCTTGATTTGCCCTAAACAACCCTACTTCAGGATCAAATATCTGCGAAAAAGACATATTCTTCGAAAAAAGAACCATGATGGCAATAAATACGGCGAGAAATATTACGAGAGTGATTAAGTATTTGACAGAACGCAAAAAATATTTCATTTGATTGTTTTTTAGTACGGCAAAGATAATTACTTTTGTCCATAATAAAACTATCAGTTATGGAAGAAAATTCTCGCAACCCTTTTAAAATTATTGTAATAGTGCTTTCAGTAGTCGCTATCATACTTGCAGGAGTACTTGCTTATATATGGATAGACAGACAAAAACTTGTGAACGATCTGACAGTAGAGAAAGATCAGCTTACTCAACAACTTGTCGAGATGCAGAACGATTATTCTATTCTATCTTCTACCAATGATAGTCTCAATGTGAAAATTGACATTGAGAGAGAGAAAGTAGACCAACTTTTGCAAAGAATCAAGAAAACTGATGCAGCCAATAGAAATCAGATAAGACAATATGAGAAAGAGTTAGGGACTCTTCGCAGCATTATGAAGCATTACATCATACAGATAGATTCCCTCAATACTCTCAATGTCGCCCTTCGCAAAGATGCTGCCCTGGCTCGTGAACAGGCGCAGAAATCGAAGCAGGATTATGAAGAGTTGAGCAAGACTACCGATGAATATGCCAAGCAGATTGAAGCCGGCTCTGTCATCAAAGGTAGAGGCGTGACGGTGGTAGCCATCAATGCTTCCAACAAAGAGACTCTTCGCAGTTCTCGCGTAGAAAAGCTTAAGACCTGCCTTTTCCTTGTAGAG
Source organism: uncultured Muribaculaceae bacterium (assembly GCA_964388595.1). Lineage (GTDB taxonomy): Bacteria > Bacteroidota > Bacteroidia > Bacteroidales > UBA932 > CAYMAX01. The sequence goes on along the minus strand of CAYMAX010000015.1, from coordinate 26,193 downwards.
AATTCTATTGCCAAAAGAGGGCCAAAAAGGGTTTATATAAGAGTTAAGGATCCTGAAGGCATCTTTCTGACCGCAGACCAGTCTCAGGTATTTAATATGGCGGGCGAACAGATGATTTACAGTGATTCTCGTGAAGTTGATTATCAAGGCTCTGAGGTCGAGATCTGTGTTTATTTCGCCAATAATCAGAAGTTTACCAAAGGCACTTATACTGTTGAGGCCTTTACCAATGAAGGCCCCTTGGGAGTCGGTGAGATAACGCTCAAATAAATCAGGATAGTCGATGCAAGGCATCTACGTCCATATTCCCTTTTGTCGGTCATTTTGCATTTACTGCGATTTCTATTCGGAGAGGGCAGACTTACGTTCTGTCAATGATATTGAAAGGATGCGCTGCTATAAGGATGCGCTTGTGCAGGAGATAGAGAGACGAAAGACATTTTTCAGTACTTCATCTGAAGAACGTACCATCTATTTCGGAGGAGGCACTCCCTCCTTTTTCCCCGCAGAATATATTGAGGAGGTGGTTGCCAAATTGAGGGAATGTTTTTTCTCCTCAAATGCCCATTTTCCCCCATCAGAATTTACCGTAGAGGTCAATCCTGACGATATTAATGGACAATATGTCTCTTCTCTGAAAGGTATTGGGGTGAATAGGATAAGTATGGGGATACAATCTTTTGACGACAGAGTACTCCGTTGGATGCGCAGAAGACACTCCGCGCAGGAAGCTATAGATGCTTTTCATACCATTCGTGAGGGAGGTATCGATAATATTTCCATCGACCTGATTTTTGGATATACCACGACTCATGGAGATTCATTCCAAATCTGGGGAAAAGACATTGACACTGCGCTAAGTCTGCGCCCGGAGCACATTTCAGCTTACCAACTCAGTATTGAAAATGGAAGTAGTCTTTCACAACTCTGTTCGGCAGGAAAATATATTGAAGCGGATGAAGAGTTATGTGCCCGGGAATATTCTCTTTTACAGAGTAAACTTGCAAAAGAGGGGTATGATCAATATGAAGTATCAAATTTTGCACTTCCTTCTCATCGCGCGGTTCATAACAGCGGATACTGGAAAAGGAATCCATATATCGGAATAGGTGCTGCAGCACACTCTTTTGATGGTAAAAGTCGCAGTTGGAATCTCTCCGACATAGATAAATATTGCTTATCAGAACAATCTAAGATATCAGAAAGCGGTCACGAATATCTCACTGAGGAGAATATACTTGATGAGACGATTATGCTTGGACTTCGCACTGTAGAGGGGTTCCCGTTGAAAATGATTGAAGCTACTCCAAAACTTGTCTCTTCTATAGAAAAAGCTGCTCAAAAGGGACTTATCGTCATTCAAGACGGCATGGTCAAAATCCCGGCCGATAAACTTTTCATATCGGATGCCATTATCAGAGAGATAGTATGATGCGGGATGTGAAGTCTTTATAAGATGCCATTTGCCCTCAGACAGGCTACGATGGCAACAATGGCAAAACCTCCACAGATGAGAGTGGAAAAAATGTAAGAGAGGACTTTCAGACGTTTTATCCATTTATCGTTATTCCATCCTATAGATTGGAATGCACTCCAAAATCCGTGAGACAGATGGAACCATAGTGCTGCGAACCAAAATAAATAAAGGGCGGTAACTCTGTATGAAGCGAAAGTCTTGTACATCAATAAATTGGGATTTGCAAGTTGGTCGTGCGGCACTCCTTGAAACTGTTTGAGCTGCATGTGTGCCCAGAAGTCTTGAAGATGAAGGGCAATGCATACGATGACGATGATGCCGAGTACAAGCATATTGCGGGATGCCCAGGAATCTCCTTTCGATTTGTTTTTGACTGCATATTGTTGCTTTCCCCTCGCTTTGAGATTGAGGACAGAGAGGTAAAAAGCGTAAATGATGTGAAGGATAAAGCCTGCTGCAAGTATCGGAACCATGACGGTAACTATCGGAAGTGCCATAAAGTCACATCCTGCCTGATAAGCTTCTTCGCTTACGAGTGAAAGGGAGTTGATGAAGAGGTGGAGCAAAAGGAAGATGATGAGGAAAAATCCGGTGATGCTCATTATTAATTTTTTCCCGATGGAAGAAGTGAAAATGTTGGCCATAATTCCTCTTTATTAAGTGGCAAAGATACCTCCTTGCTTGTAAATTTCATAATCTTTGGCTACTTTTGTTTGTTACAACAAAAGGGAAGATTATGAAGTACAAAAAAATACTCTTGAAGCTCAGCGGAGAAAGCCTGGGCGGTCGTCAGGGCCAAGGTCTCAATGAAGAAGCTATCCATTCTTTCGCATCTCAAATAGCAGAAATAGCCAAAAATGGTGTACAGGTGGCGATAGTGGTGGGGGGAGGCAATATCTTCAGAGGTCTCTCAGGTGTAGGAAAGGGTTATGACAGAGTGAAAGGTGACCAGATGGGGATGCTTGCTACAGTCATCAATAGTATTGCGTTATCTTTGGCTATCAAATCGGAAGGTGTAGATGCCAAAGTTTTTACTTCGACTCCCATGAAGCCCATAGCGGAATATTATGTAAGAGATTCTGCCCTCGAACTTATGGAGCGTGGCACAGTGGTCATTCTTTCGGGCGGTACCGGCAATCCTTTCTTTACTACTGATTCTGCCTCTGCCCTCAGAGCTTGTGAATTGGGGGTGGATGCCCTGCTTAAAGGTACAAGAGTGGATGGAGTATATACTGCTGACCCGGAGAAAGATTCCAATGCCAAAAGATACGACTCACTTTCTTTCGACAAAGCTCTTTCAGAAGGGCTGAAGGTTATGGACAGCACAGCATTTGCCCTCTGTAAAGACAATAAGATGCCTATCATAGTATTTGATATAAATACTCACGGCAATCTGTCAAAACTCGTTTCAGGAGAAAAAATAGGTACTATAGTCAAATAATAAAACAATATACTATGACAGACAACACAAATGAGATTTTCAATCAGGCAGTCAAGAAGATGAAAGACGCCGTGACTTTTCTCGAAGAAGACTTAAAGACTTATAGGGCAGGGAAAGCCAACCCATCTGTATTTAACAATCTCTCTGTTTTGTATTATGGCAATCTTACCCCTTTGACACAGGTAGCCGGGGTAAATGTTCCCGATGCGAGGACGATGATTATTCAGCCTTGGGAGAAGACAATGATTCCTGTGATAGAGAAGGCGATACTCGATGCCAATCTTGGATTTACTCCACAAAACAATGGAGAGAATATACGTATCAATGTTCCCCCTCTCACAGAGGAAAGGCGTAAAGAATTGGTCAAAAAGGCTCGTACTGCGGGAGAATCGGCCAAGATATCTATACGCAATGCTCGAAGAGATGCTCTCGAACAGCTTAAGAAAAGTCAAAAAGAGGGAGTTCCTGAAGACCTTGTAAAGGATGTTGAAAACAATGTTCAGAAAGAGGTTGACAACTACAACAAGAAAGTTGATATTGTCCTCGACAATAAAGAAAAAGAGATTCTGACTGTCTGATATGTTCTCTTCCTCCACTCCTGTTATCATTGCAGGTCCTTGCAGTGCAGAGAACCTTGATATGGTTATGGCTACTGCACGTGAGCTGAAGAAGGTCGGCGTGAATATTTTTCGTGCAGGCATTTGGAAACCACGTACTCATCCTGATTCTTTTGAAGGAGTGGGTGAGAGGGGATTTGAGTGGCTCTCACAGGTACAGAAAGAGTGTGGTATGCGTACAGCCACTGAAGTGGCCAATGCTCAGCATGTGGAGATAGCTCTTAAGCACGGAGTAGATATTCTCTGGCTTGGAGCCCGTACTACCACCAATCCTTTTATCACTTCTGAAATTGCTGAATCTCTTAGAGGTGTATCCATCCCTGTACTGGTCAAAAATCCCATCAATCCTGAGATAGAACTTTGGATTGGAGCTGTGGAACGGCTTCAACACGCAGGAATATCCGAAATTGGTCTTGTTCATCGCGGATTCTCCACCTATGAGACTCTTAGATATCGTAATGCTCCCTATTGGCAAATCCCTATCGAAATGAGGCGCAGGCTTCCCGATATTCCACTTTTATGTGACCCGAGTCATATATCTGGCGATCGTTCTTTTGTCAAAGAGATTTCAGACAAAGCTATGAGCCTCGGCTTTCGTGGTCTGATGATAGAGTGTCATATCTCTCCCGATAAAGCTCTAAGCGATGCTCAACAACAGATAACTCCTTCTGAACTTAAACACATCATCGCCACGCTGAATATTAAGAAAGAAGATATTGAAGATCAGGAACTTCTTACCACGATAGAGGAATTGAGAGCTCAAATCGACAGGTTAGACCTCTCTATGGTAGATATCCTCTCTGAAAGGATGTCAGTAGTGGATAAAATCGGTAAGCTCAAATCACTGTCCAATATTTCTCCTTTGCAGCCCAATCGTTGGAATAAAGTGCTTCAAAAAGTCAGAATTGCAGCAAAAGAAAAAGGACTCAACCCCGATTATGTTGAATCCCTTTTTCAGATTATCCATCAAGCCTCTATCGAGAGGCAATACTGATTTCAGATTAGAACAGATAGCCTACATTTAGATAAAAGGCCCCTTTGCCATCCTGTTTGCAATTGGGTCCCACAGGGAGACCATATTCAGCACAGACGATGAAGTTTTCATTCATAATGAATCGGAAACCGCCGCCGACAGTAGCGTGGAGAGTCTCTTTCCGACCTTTGCCCATATACTCCTGATATTCTAAAAGAGCTTTCTCATAAAGAGCCGGTGTGGCAAAATCTGCTGATGTCTTCTTAAAACTCATATCATATTTTCTGGTGACAATACCTCCGTCACTGAAGGCATTGAGAGCCAATGCAATATTCTGTTTCCCAATTTTAAATTTGACAAATCTGTATCTGAGTTCGAGAGTATAAATACCTACGTCCAGACCTTGAATTCTGTTACGCATGATACCTCTGATGGTACGAAATCCTCCATTGCCATCTCTATCATAATCTTTGCCCACATTTGTAATGTAGGGAAGGATATAGTAAGGTGCACTTTTGCCAATAGTTCCTTCGTAGTTGAGCCGATAGGCGAAAGTGAGGACATCGTTTTTAACGATGGGAACATAATGTCTGAAGGTCAAAGAATAACGATAGAATGGATTTTTGGTGCCGAGCCATTTTGGAGCGAGCATGAGATGTCCTTCAGCCCAGATACCTTTGGAAGGAGCTGCCTCCTTGTTGCGTGAGTCATAGAGGAGACCCACTCTTATGGAACTTGTCAATCCTCCGCCGGCTTCCTGATCTGAAATAATACCCCATGTGCGGTATTGTTCATATAGAGTGGGGTCGGTGGTGGGATCGGTGGGGAATTTTTTGTCTTCAGTCTTTCCCTTATTTACCTTGGTACGATTGATAGCACCTTCTTGGATGTAAGAGAGGTGATAACCTGCTTCCCAGAAAAATTTCTTCTTGATGATGTTGCCGATAAAGTCTGCTTTGAATAGCAGGGCAAGCCTGTCAACTCTGTAGAAAGGGGTGTAATTATAGTACCCTGAATCCTTTTTCTTCCCTAAGGCTATCCTGTCGGAGTCGTAGAAGGACTGATATCCGTTGAATCCATAGAAGTCGAGTGCTTTATCGATACTCATCGTTGCAGTGGTCGAGAAACGAATATTGGGAATCAAAAACTTGGTATCATAGGAGAGGGTATAAAGCTGGGAGCCTTTAGTGTACCACGAGGCCTCCATATACCATTGCTGTCTTGGGTTAGGGTATGTGGAGCCATCGCCAAAGTCGAAGATGTTGAGCAGACCACCGACTTGGAAGCCTTTATCAGCATCGTAAGCAACTACCGGAAGTGGACCGAAATTCAAACCCTTCTTGATGATTTCTCCCTTTTCGTTGTACTGCACATCTTTCTTTTTTTTCTTCTTTTTTTGTGATGTGGTATCTTTAGGAGATGAGGAGGATGAGATGGTAGATTCAGAGTAATTGTCTGAAGGCCTGATGTTAGTATTATATTGTCCCGCAGCAGGAATAACCAACAAAAAGGCGAGTAGGGTTAGTACAATTTTTTGCATTTAGAGGTGTTTAATATGTTTGAAATAATATTTTTTGAGTTCTTTCATCTCTTTGCGAAGTTTATGATTGCAAAGAAGTTTGAAATCAGAATGCATAAGTCTCAAGAGGCGGAAAGAGTCTTGGCATACAATATTGGCCGGAATCAAAAGAGCAGTACCCAGAAGTGCCCATTCCCATGGGACGAGACAAAACAGAATGATGGAGTAGATTAGAATAAGGATTGGCAGCAAAAAGAGAGTGACTAAATATCTGATTGAATTGAAAAAAGCTCTGTCTTTGAGTTTATTGAAAAGTATTCTCGACACTCCTGAAATGGGAAGCATAAGAATAGAAGAAGGAATGGTGTATGGGAGTGAAATAATGAATATCAGCAGTTTAAGGAGTCGCGACCAGAAGGGGTTTTTCATAATCACCGAACCGAGAGAGATTCCGGCTTTGGTGCGCAGCTCATATATTTGCTGAGCTTTATCAAGAATCTTGTCAGCTGCTTCAGGAGCAAAATTACGGGCGGTCTCTATTTCTCCCACTGTGATATGGTTGGCATTATAGCGGGTAATAAGTGAGTGACGCCGCTCCTTGGGGTGAGATTGGAGATACTCTGTCACTTGTTCATTGATAACTATGGCGCAAGTCTCGTAGGTGGCATCATATCTCTCATCATCAGGAATATAGAGAATTACTTTCTTGAGTTTTTCAAACAGGTCATCCCTCATGAGATTGAGCATCTCAGGAGTGGTAGATTCAGGATGTTTACTGATGAACTGCTTGACATTGATGGGCTCTCCTATCTGCACCAGTACAGTAGAGCGGAATCTGAAAAAATTACCATATTCAAGCCCTATGGGGATGATGTATAGAGGCATCTCTTCAGGGATATCGGACACAGTCTCAAGAGCTATTCTGAATACACCCTTGCCAAAAGTCTGAAGGGAGTGTTGAGTCCTATGGGTCCCTTCCGGAAGAATGCAGAAAGGTACTTTATCCACAAGTACATCAGCAGCTTTCTTTATGACTTCGTCGTTCTTACGAACCTCATCCATCCCATCTCTAATGCGCATGATAGGCATAATCTTGAGGAATGTGAGAATCTTGGCAACTTTTGGATTGCGAAAGATATCTGCCCTTGCTACAAATACCTTCGGCTTCTTGTCCATAGACAATACGACAAGAGCATCCATCAGGGCATTGGTGTGATTTGGAGCATAGATGATGGCTCCATCTGTTGGAACTTTCTCAAGTCCGACATATTGAATCTCTCTATATGCTTGGAAGAGAGAGAAATCAACATACTGTTTCAGTGCCAGGTAACCGCGGGTGGCATTTTGAATTTTATGTTCAGGCTTGTCAGACATAAGGCATCGCTTCTATCTGGTGGCTATCTGTTCGTCTCCCGGGAGTTTGTGACCTCTGAAGATGGATGCTACGGTGAGACCTGAGATGATATGCCAAATTCCCCACCAGGCTGTTATAAAAAGCATACCTCCGTATACTCCGTGCCAGGTGGCTGCAGGAAAGATGGAGGTATTAAACAAAAGAACCAGCCCGAGACCTGAATTCTGAATACCTATCTCTATGGTCAGTGAACGCCTGTCACGTACAGGTACCTTGAAAAGAGTTCCACCAAGAAATCCAAGTCCGAGAGCACAGGCATTGTGCAGCAGTACTATGAAGAATACGAAAATGATATATTTGACAAAGAGATCAAAGTTTTGTGCGAAGGACATTACCACCATCCCGATAAAAAATGCGATAGAGATAACCTGGAGAGGTCTCATAATGATTTTGGATGCTTTCGGGAAGAAATGGGAGAAGAGCATCCCAAGCACGATGGGGATACCGAGCAGAATCAATACCTGGATAAACATATTCCAAAAAGGAATGGTGAGAGATGGTACATCTCCAGCTACACTTATCACTCTGTAATAGAGGTTACCCCAAAAGAAAAAATTGAATGGAGTGACAAGCGTGGCAAATGCAGTGGTGATAGCTGTCATGCTTATAGACAATTCAACATTGCCTTTGGCAAAAGAGGACATGAAATTGGAAATATTCCCTCCCGGGCAGGAAGCTACCAGTATCATCCCCAATGCGATCATAGGTGTAATCCATTGGTTCAAAGCAAGTACAAGCAGAAAAGTCAAGGCAGGAAGACCAATCCATTGGAGCAGAATGCCGAGAATGATAGATTTTGGCTTTTTGAATACTTCCTTGAACATGTCGAGTTTGATACCGAGTGCCACACCAAACATTATGAAAGCGAGGATAATATTGACGATAGTCATCCCTGCGCTTCCAAAATTGATAGTCAAAGCATTTAAGCCTTCTAATTGTTCTTTCATAGGTTATAGTATTTAGTATGTTATTCTCTGATGGCTTTAATACCGGGGAGCTCGATACCTTCCAGATACTCAAGCATAGCACCTCCGCCTGTAGAGACATAGCTGACTTTGTTGGCAAAGCCCATTTGAGTAACTGCTGCTACAGAGTCCCCTCCACCTACGAGTGTGAAAGCACCTTTTTGAGTAGCCTGTACGAGCAATTCTGCTACTGAGTGGGTGCCTTTGGCAAAATTGGGCATTTCAAAAACCCCTACAGGTCCATTCCATAGAATAGTTTTGGATTTGAGAAGGACTTCTTTCCATTCGGCAATACTTTTGGCAGAAGCATCCATTCCCATCCATCCGTCAGGAATCTCATTGGCAGGGCATATTTTAGTTTTGGCATTGTTGTCAAAAGAGTCGGCAGCTACCACTTCGTTTGAGAGCAATAAACGAACATTTTTCTCACGAGCTTTGTCCAAAATTCTAAGGGCCAACTCCAGCTGGTCTTCTTCACAGAGGGAATTACCTATATGTCCACCCTGTGCTTTAACAAATGTGTAGACCATGCCACCTCCGATAATCATATTGTCTACGAGGTCGAGAAGGTGCTCGATGATAGCTATTTTGGAAGAGACTTTGGCTCCACCGAGAATAGCTGTGAGAGGACGTTCAGGACTGCTGAGGATTTTGTCAATAGCTTTAATTTCCCCTTCCATTACATAACCAAACATCTTGTCGTTGGGGAAAAATTTGGCGATTAGAGCGGTAGAAGCATGGGCTCTGTGGGCTGTACCGAAAGCATCGTTGATATAACAATCTGCATAAGAAGCGAGTTTCTCCACAAACTTCTTTTGACTCTCTTTGATGGCAGCCTTGGCTGTTTGTTTTTCCTGGTCAGAGGCGTCGTCGGCAAGTCCGCGTGGTTTACCCTCTTCTTCTGCGTAGAAGCGAAGATTTTCCAATAACAATACTTCTCCCGGTTTCAGAGCAGCTGCCTGAGAATCTGCTTTCTGGCAGTCAGGAGCAAATAATATGCGAGTGCCGAGAAGCTCTTCTACTCTTTTGATGATATGTTTGAGAGAAAAATTGTCGGCAGGGCCCTTGGGACGTCCAAGATGGGACATTATAATGAGTGAACCTCCTTTGTCAAGCACTTTTTTCAATGTGGGTATAGCAGCACGGATACGAGTGTCGTCTGTAATGTTAAATGCCTCATCCAAAGGTACATTGAAATCGACTCTCACGATGGCTCTTTTGCCACGAAAGTCGTAAGTATTAATATTCTGCATAACGTAATATGGTTTAAAAAAGCGAATATAAGGAAAAATTTTGTTACAAGTTATTTCATATTAACTTTGCTATAGCAATTATTCAGGAATGATTTTACAAAGTCCATCTTCCAATTGGAAAGACTATGAGTTGATAGACTCGGGTGATTTTGAGAAATTGGAACGCTTCGGTCCATATTATCTTATACGCCCTGAACCGAAGGCTTTGTGGGATAAGGCGTTGTCTGATGGAGAATGGAAAAAGAGAGCACATACCATATTCTCCCCCGGTGCCGGTTTTGGCCGTGCAGGCAAGGAAGATAGCGGAGTGTGGAATATGCTTCATCAGATGAATGAACAGTGGGTCATCAGTTATATCGGTGAAGATGGTGGCGCCGGTCCTGGTTTCAAGCTCCGTTTGGGGCTTACTTCTTTTAAGCATGTAGGTGTTTTCCCTGAACAGGCTCCCAATTGGGATTTTATTTTTTCACAAATCATCAGAATCAAAGGCACTGCTGCGAGACAGGGGAAGAAAATAACTCCGCGAATACTCAATCTTTTTGCCTACACAGGTGCTGCTTCGCTTGCAGCGTGTGCCGCAGGTGCAGATGTTACACATCTTGACTCTGTCAGGCAGGTGGTTTCCTGGGCTCGCAACAACATGGAGCTAAGCCATCTTGACAATATTCGTTGGGTGGTGGAAGATGCTCTTAAGTTTGTCAACAGAGAGGCGAAACGAGGCAATATCTACGATGGTATCTTGCTCGACCCGCCTGCTTATGGACACGGCCCTGACGGAGAACGATGGAAGTTGGATGAGTGTCTGAATTCTCTCCTTAAGGGTTGTTCTCAAATTCTCTCTCCATCCAATAGCTTTCTTGTTCTCAATCTCTATTCCAACGGATATTCCGCTATGCTTGCTGATACTATGGTCAAGTGTTCTTTTGGAGAGGGAGATGAGCGTGTCTCCGGTGAATTGCTTCTAAATGACCTGTCTGCACGTTCATTACCGCTGAGTGTTTTTACAAGATTAATACGTAATTGATATGATACATCTTTTATCTATTGTTTGGGATTTCAATCCCGATATTTTCACAATAGGAAGTTTTCATTTCAAGTGGTACTCTCTTCTTTTTGTATCGGGGCTATTCCCTGTGGGCTACTACATAATGAGATCGTTTTATAAACGTGAGGGACTGCCGGTAAGCCTTATGGAGCCTCTTCTCTATGCTCTGTTTATAGGTACTTTGGTAGGGGCAAGACTTGGGCATGTGCTGTTCTACGACCCGGGTTATTATTTCACTCATCCATGGAAAATAATCATGACATGGGAGGGGGGACTTGCCTCCCACGGCGGTGCTATAGGGGTACTTCTTGCTATGTGGTGGTATGTCCACAAGTATGGCAAAAAATATGGTTTTTCTTATTTGTGGATTATCGACAGATTAGTGATACCGGTTTGTTTTGCAGGATGTCTCATCAGGCTTGGCAATCTTTGCAATTCGGAAATCTACGGCAATCCCACAGACCTCCCCTGGGGTTTCATTTTTGCCAGAAATGGTGAGACAGTTCCCAAGCATCCCACCCAACTTTATGAGGCACTCAGTTATCTTTTGTTGGGTTTGGGACTCCTTTGGATTTATCTCAAAAAACTTCCAAAGCTCAAAACAGGCACTATTTTTGGTATATTCCTCATAATTCTTTTCGGTATGAGGTTTCTTATAGAGTATGTGAAAGAGCCACAAGAGGCCTTCGAAAAAGGTATGGCTCTAAATATGGGGCAGATTCTCAGTATACCTTTTATAGTTGCAGGTATAGTTATCCTTATTTTCAGCCTTACCAAGGGATCTCCGGCAGCCATTCGCGACACCCCTGCATCCCCCTCCAAACCTGTTGCAAAGCCTAAACAACCCACTAAACTCGATCATGTGCACACTTCTTAATGATAATAATCCACTTTTAATTATATTGTTATGAAAAAAAACTCAATTTCTCTATTTGAACAAGCTAGCCGTACTGTTAAGTACTGGTGGCTTAAATTAATCGCAGGCATCCTCCTTATTGCTATGGGTATTGTCGTATGTTGCTATCCTCTTGCAAGTTATGCTGCTTTGACAGTATTCTTCGGAGTAGCTATTCTTATTTCAGGTGTAGTGCAGTTGGCCTTGGCTATTGCAAGTCCCAATTATTTTACCAGTCGAGGTACTTACATTATCTGCGGAATACTTGATCTTATCATCGGGGTATGGCTTTGCTGCAATCCTGCCATCACAGCCATCACCATTCCCTTCCTTCTCGGTATTTGGGCTATGTACAGAGGATTTTTGATTATTTCCTTCGGCAGCGACCTTTCTTCTCTGAAAATGCCGGGTAGCGGATGGATGATTTTCTTTGGAATCATCCTGCTGCTTCTTTCCATTGTCATTATGGTGCAGCCTTTCTCCATCGGCATTCCTACTCTTGTCATATTATTGGCAATTTCTTTTATCATGATGGGGATTACATACATATATGTAGCCTTTAAATTAAAGAAAATTCACACTTTTACCCACCCTCAAGTTGACTAATGATGTACAAAAATAAAATTTTAGTACTTGCTTCAACTTTTTTACTCCTGTCAAGTCTTTTTTCCACAGCATATGCAGATAACAATGTGACGCCTCTTTGGATGAGACGTCCCGCTATTTCTCCCGATGGAACTACAGTAGCATTCACTTATAAAGGTGATATTTTTACAGTTCCCGTATCTGGAGGAAGAGCATTGCAAATCACCACAAATCCATCTTTTGACACAAACCCGATATGGAGCCCCGATGGGAAGCAAATCGCGTTTTCTTCAGACAGATTGGGGAGTATGGATATTTATATCGTTTCCAAAGATGGCGGTGCTCCCAAAAGACTTACCACACATTCAGGCAGTGAGACTCCGATTGTATTCAAAGATAATAATACTATTCTTTTCTCCTCCAATGTGATGCCTTCTGCTGAAAGCATGCAGTTTCCAAGTTCCATTTTCTTTCAAGTATATGCTGTAAATGTAGAGGGAGGAAGGCCTGTGATGTTTTCTTCTCTTCCTATGGAGTATATCACTTACAGTCCAGATGGAAAGATGTTCCTTTATAATGATAAAAAAGGATATGAAGATACATGGCGCAAACATCATACATCCTCTGTCACCCGTGATATATGGAGTTGCGAAGATGGCAAATTTACTCAGCTCTCTACTTTCAAAGGAGAAGACAGAAATCCGGTATTTGCTCCTGATGGCAAATCTTTCTATTATCTGAGCGAGTTGGATGGCACTTTTAATGTCTATCAGCAGGTGCTAGGCAGTACTGATGCTCCTAAACAAATCACCAAATTCGCGGGCAACCCTGTTCGTTTTCTATCAGTAGCTTCCAATGGTACATTGTGCTTCGGCTATGATGGAGAGATATACACGATTGATGGCTCAGGTAATCAATCAAAATTACTTGTTGATATCATGACCGACCAGGTCGAGAGAGATGTCATCAAAAAAGTGTTTTCCAACGGAGCCAGTGATATGGCTGTCAGTAAAGATGGCAAACAGATAGCATTTATCTATCACGGTGACGTCTATGTCACTTCTGAAGAGTATAAGACCACCAAGAGAATCACCAACACTCCCGAACAGGAACGCAACATCGATATCTCTCCCGATGGTAGAAGTGTTCTTTATTCTTCTGAACGTAACGGTCTGTGGCAGGTATATCAGACCACCATCGTCAATAAAGATGAGAAGACTTTTCCTTATTGTACAGAGATTCAAGAAGAACGTCTCACCAACTCTGACAAGGTGTCATTTCAGGCATCCTATAGTCCTGATGGCAAAGAGATAGCATTCTTGGAGGACAGAACAGCTATTATGGTGATGAATCTTGCCACTAAGGCAGTTCGCACAGTTATGGCAGCAGGATATCAATATTCATATTCAGATGGAGACCAGGGATTTGAATGGAGTCCTGATGGTAAATGGATACTCACTTCTTCTATTTTTGAAGGCACTTGGGTAGCTCCCAACGTTTTCTTGGTGGATGCTTCAGGTAATGGCGTTATGTATAACCTTACACGTAGCGGGTATGCTGATGGAAGTGCCAAATGGGTACTTGACGGTAAAGCCATGATATGGGCCAGTGACCGTGCAGGATTCAGAAGTCATGGCAGTTGGGGTTCTCAATATGATGTCTATATTATGTTCTTCGATTTGGAGGCATACGAGAAGTTCAAAATGAACAAGGAAGACCTTGCCATTTATGAAGAGGCTGAAAAGGCAAAGAAAGCTGCTGAAGAAAAAGCCAAAGGAGATGATAAGGATTCAAAGAAAAAATCAAAAGATTCCAAGAAAAAAGATGAAGAAAAGAGAGACGAAGTGAAGCCGTTGGTACTCGATATAGAGAATTCAGAGTATAGAGTGGCTCGCTTGACCGTCAATTCTTCAGGAATAGGAGATGCTGTATTAAGTCTCAAGGGAGATAAACTTTATTATCTCACAAGTTTCGAAGGTGATATGGATCTTTGGGTTCACGATCTCAAGGAGGACGAGACACGCATCTTGGTCAAGGGTGCAGGATATGGTCAACTTGTTCTTTCAAAGGATGGTAACAGCATCTATATGTCCACCTACTCAGGAATCAAAAAGATAGATGTGGCCAGTGGCACTCCCAAGCCTGTTCCTTTCGAATCATTCTTTGATTACAAGCCTTTCGCTGAGAGATCTTATATTTTCGATCATGCATGGCAGCAGGTAAAAGACAAATTCTATGACCCTACCATAAGGGGAATAGACTGGGCCGGTTATAAAACCACCTATGCCAAATTCCTCCCTTTCATCAACAACAATTATGACTTCTCTGAGATGTTGGGAGAGATGCTCGGAGAGCTCAATGGCTCTCATACCGGTGCTCGTTATAATGCACCAGGTGCTACTTTGTCTACTGCTTCCTTAGGTCTCTTTTATGATGAGACATATAGTGGAGACGGACTCAAAATTAAAGAGATTATCAAGCGTAGTCCGTTGACTCTTCTTCCCAATGATGTTAAGGAAGGCTGTATCATAGAAAAAATTGATGGTTCTCCCATCAAAGCAGGTGAAGACTATTTTCCTCTCCTTGAGGGCAAATCGGGCAGAAAAGTGGTTTTGGCTATTTTCAATCCCTCTTCCGGAAAGCGTTTTGATATAGTGGTAACGGCTATCGGAGCTTATGATCAGAGCAGATTATTGTATCAGCGCTGGGTAGATCGCAACCGTGAAATAGTTGAAAAAGAATCGAACGGCAAGATAGGATACATCCATATTGAAGGAATGGACTCTGAAAGTTTCCGTGTACTCTTCAGTGAATTGCTCGGGCGCAACTTTACCAAAGAAGCTATAGTGGTAGATACACGCCACAATGGTGGTGGATGGCTTCACGACGATGTTGCCAATCTTCTCTCCGGCAAAGAATATGTTCGTTTCATGCCGAGAGGTCAGTATATTGGCAGCGAGCCTCTTTCTCGCTGGTACAAGCCTTCATGTATGTTGATATGTGAGGACAATTACAGTGATGCTCATGGTACTCCATGGTCATACAAGACTCTCAACGTCGGCAAACTTGTAGGAGCACCTGTTCCGGGTACTATGACAGCAGTTTGGTGGGAAGAACAGATAGACAGATCTTTAGTTTTCGGTATTCCTCAGATGGGATGTCAAGACCTTAATGGCAATTATCTCGAGAATGTTCAACTTGATCCCGATATTCTCATCTATAACAGACCTGAAGATATTCTTAAAGGACAAGATGACCAGTTGATAGGAGCCACAAGAAGTTTGATGAAGAAATAATCATCATCTTCTCTCTTCTTTGCGCCACACCAGGGCTATTATTTAGCGGGTGTGGCGCTTTTTTCCATATCTTTGCACCATGCCAAAAGCCAAAGGACATATAGATATTAAAAACAAAAAAGCCTCTTTCGAGTACGAATTCATAGAGACTTTTACTGCCGGGATAGTGCTTAGCGGGACTGAGATTAAATCCATCAGAGCCGGTAAAGCATCACTCTCGGACAGCTATTGTTATTTTGTGGGCAATGAGCTGTATGTCAAAAATATGCATGTGTCAGATTATTGGTGGGGAAGTTATAATAAACACGACCCCAAGCGTGAACGCAAGCTTTTGTTAAATCGCAAGGAGCTTCGAAAGTTGCAGCGTGCTACCAAAGAAAAAGGGTTGACGATAGTTACAACAAGACTTTTTATCGCTGATAATGGTTACGCAAAGCTCAATATAGCTTTGGCGCGCGGTAAGAAGGAATACGACAAAAGACAAGCCATCAAAGAGAAAGATTTTCGCAGAGATTCTGAACGAGAGTAATTATCTCCCTTTGATGAGTTCGTTCCTTACCCTTTCGATATCCCCTTTCAGTCTATAGAGTTCTGAAGTGAGTTGAGCTACATTGGAGGCCTGTAGCTGGTAAAGAGGTTCGAGGATGAAGTAGAGATTTTTCATCTCAGCATGATAGGGAATAAGCTCTTCTACTGCTGCTCTGCAATCGGAAATGCGTTTAGTGATGTGGGAAGCTGTGCGATCATCGAAACAAACGATAAATTTGGGTATATTCTGAGTAGTGACATAGAGACATTCTACCAGTGAAGAAGTCACCATATCCCAGAAGAAATTGATGGTGCCGTTGGCCATCTCCGCATCGTAGATTTTGGTAAAATAAGTTTGCAATGAGAGTGTGTCCTCATCTAAATGGTCGTTGAAGAACTCCGTGAGAGGTTCATTGTCCACTTCCAACAGAAGTTTGGCGAGAGTCTGACGATAGTCCGACTTATAGGGCATTTCATACAGATTGGCAACTAACATATCCACGCCATATATTGCGATGGCGCGATGTTTCTGAGTCAGAGTGTGAAGTTCGGGAAGATAGGACAGAGGGAGGAGATAAGTAGGCTTTACCATCTTTTCTTTTTCGGTCAGAGAGATACTTCCCTTTCTCAGACTTTCGAACATAGGAATCTCTTCCATTCTTCCCAATTCACTTGAGAGCGAATCAATCTTGATGACCACCTTCTCCGTGAGATATTCTGATGAATCTTTCTCCCGAAGAGAAGAGTCTGAATGCGATTTAGTCCCTCTGTTGCCACAAGCAACCAGAGAGACTAAAGCTAAAAGATAAAAAGGAATATGACGTATCACTTATTCAAGCAGTTTCTCACGAGCTACAGAAATCTCATCTTTAAGATCTTCGAGTTGAGCGCGTAGCTGTTTGACATTGATGGCATTGATGACCCTCAATGGCTCAAGAATAACCTGAAGATGTTCCAGCTCAGGGTGATAGGGTACTAATGATTCGATACCGTCGTGTACCAAAATGAAACGATAAGTCACTTCAGAAGCAGTCTCATCATCGAAACAAAGGATAAATTTGTCGATATTTTTGGTGGCAATGTATAATTGTTCAATAATGCCGGCTACTGCAGCATCCCAGAAGAAATTAATGGTACCATTTTCTTTCTCGGCATCGTATACATCTTTAATGAACTTTTTAAAGGCATCGGGATCAGTTTTAAGATTCTGATTGATATCGACCTTGAAAGCGGGGTCATTAATCTCTACCACTAATTTGGCTATGGTTTGCTTGTAATCACCTACCGGCATATCATACATGTCGGCGACAGCCATATCAATACGATACATCATCACTGCACGATATTTCTGATTGAGAGAAATGACAGTATTGGCTTTGGAGAGTGGAAGAAGATAATTGGGTTTGACTTTCTTTTCTTTGTCACTTAAAGAGAATGTTCCATCGGCTGCTTTGGAAAAGATGGGGATGGCACCGAGGCGACCTAACTCGGAAACGAGTGAATCGAGCTTGATTCTCAAGTCTTCAGTGATGTATTGTTCTTCAACGGTAACTGATTTGGTGGTCTCTTCTTTTGCTTGTTTCTTTTTGCCGGTATTGTTGCCGCAAGAGGCAATCAACAGCATGGAGAAAAGCGCAACGATAAATAAAGATTTGTTCATATAGGTAAGTTGTTTATATATTCAAAGCTTCGCAAAGATAAAATTTTTTGTTGGTTAATTGCAATTATTCCCTCTCTTTTCTCATGAAGCGTCCGGGGAAATCAAAGAATAGAGCGAGTGAAGTAAGGATGCACATAAGTATCAGGATGGATATATTGTACCACAAAGTTGCGATCTCAAGACTACCTAATACTTTGGTGCTGCTATAGAAGGGGGCGCGTCCATTTGTGCTTGAGGGAGTGATGAATATGCGACCAACTTTGGGGACAATGGTGTTTCCCACCACGAGATGTGTGTTCTCAGATTTGGAATTCATTACCAGGTCCTCCAGATAGAGATTGGCATTTTCTCTTTTGAGCCGGAGAAGATTCTCTTTGCCGTACTCCGAAATATAATCGGAGACTTGCGCATCAAGTGCCAGGTTGTAATAGGTTACTGTCTTGGAAAGTTTCGACTTGGCCTGAGTGAAATAATCACTCAAATCAAGATAAATTCCGGAAGAATAGTGGTCGAGGGTGAGGGAGTCAATGTAATGATATGGGGGGAGAGAACAGATGTCGGCAAGCTTTGGAAGTTCGTGACTGATGATATCCAGATGTGAGGAAGACATCGGAGGATTGTTGAGTCTTTCGTCTTCAAGGGTCTCAAGTTGAGATTCGAGTTCATAGAGAAAAGCAGAGCGATAATATTGAGGACTATATTTATTCTTCTCATTCTCAAAGAACATTTTTTCGTAATCATTGGATGTAAAAGAAGTCACTGCCAATGCTTCAAATGCCCAGCGTGAAGGGATTACTTCCCCTATGATAGGGACGTTGCCGGTCTTGCTGTTGGGGGCCAAGTCATCAAAATCTACTACCAGTCCGCAGAGGAGAATCTGCGGTATCAACAAAAGTGGAATGGTGATATAAATGGCTACAATCGAACTGAGTGATTGAGAGAGTACAAGACCTGTGAGATTGGCCACCAATGCGCTGACAAAAAGAATCATCCACCATACCCAGAAAAGGGAGTGAATGCCCATGATGGCGTTGCCTACCAGAATAAACAGGAGGGTCTGAAGCAGAGAAATCCCTGCCATAAAAACTATCTTGGACCAAATATAACTGCTTCGAGAGAGGCGCAGAAATCTTTCGCGCTTGAGTAGAGAACGGTCTTTGAAGATTTCTTCAGCACTCCCGCTCATCCCGATGAATATCGCTACGATGATGGACATGAAGAAATAAGAGACGATATTCTTATTATCCATCACAGAATACCCTTCCGGCGGTGAATAACGGGTAAGGAAGGCAACTATTACTGCGAGAAGAGGAGCTTCCAGAAGAGTGATGAGAAGGTATTGAGTGTTGGTGATTTTGGTCTTGAAATTGCGTTGGAGGAAGATGAGAAATTGTTTAAAAGGTGAAGGACGCTTCTGCTTGGTGACGGGGACTTCCATCACTTCAGGGGCAGAGTTTGAAGTGTTGGAGTCTAAATATTTCTTATGCCATTCTTCAGGGGAGACTTTACGTGATTCAGTCACTTGCCCGCTGTCATCAAGGGATTTTTCATCAATAATACTCAGTACTATCTCAGGATTGACATTACCACAAGTGGCGCAGGTGCTTATCTCAGCGTCTGCATAGTCTGCCTCCTTTTTGAAGTATGTGACAGCTTCGATGGGATTGCCATCATAGACGGGATATCCACCCTTATCGAGAAGCCACAATTTGTCAAAAAGTTTAAAAATATCTGAAGAGGGCTGATGAATATTTACTACGATGAGGCGTTGATGGTAAGTCTGCTCTTTGAGAAGATTGATGACTTTCTCGGAGTCTGTGGAAGAGAGGCCGGAAGTAGGTTCATCCAAAAACAAAATAGAGGGCTCTCTGATAAGTTCAAGAGCGATATTGAGCCTTTTGCGCTGCCCGCCGGAGATATATTTATTGATGGCAGAACCGACTTTAAGATCTTTGGAACCCTCCAATCCGAGTTCTGCAAGAACTTGCAGCACTTTGTTATGGAGTTCTTCTTCAGTCATCTTGTCAAAGCATAGTCTTGCAGTGAAGTAGAGGTTTTGGTAGACTGTCAGCTCTTCGATGAGAAGGTCATCCTGAGGCACAAACCCGATTAACTTTTTGACTTTAGGGTCGGAGATATCATACCCATTGAGTGTAATATTTCCTTCTTGTGGTTTGAGATTGCCGTTGAGGATAGAGAGAAGAGTCGACTTTCCTACTCCGCTACCTCCCATAATGGCCACCAATTCTCCGCTGTGGAGAGTAAAGGAGAGGTCGTGCATACCATTGTCGCTCTTTGGAAAACGGAAGTTGATATTTCTTCCTGCAAGTTCGATGGAAGTGGTCACTTTCTGCTGCTGGTAGAGTGACATGACATTGGAATAGTAGATGGGTGAGGAGCGCTTGGTCTTCAGCACACCGCTCTGTTGCCACACCAAGAAGATACCGCCAAGAACAGGGATATCGTTCATATAAATCTCTTCAGGGCCGTCATAACTGAATACCAGCTTATTGAAAGAACGAATGTTTAATACGCAGACAGACCCTTCAAGCCCTTCGTGGTGGATGACAAGAACATTGTTGGTGACACGGCGGGAGATAAAATCTGAAAAATCCTGAAACATCTCCTCGGAAATGCCGAATAATTCTGCCACTTTCCTGAAAATCTCTGTACTTGCCTCTGATTGATTCTGTCTGGGGGCAAGATTGCAGAACTCCATAAATCGCAGCAGCATTAAGGATTGTTCCTCTTTTTTGATTTTGTTTTGAAGATTGGAACAAATCCCCTCTATGATGGCATCCTTGTCGAGGGCGGGATTGTCATCATAGAAATCTCTCAGGTCTGTATACAGTCCCAAATAAGTATCGAGACTTCTTACTCCGAAATGGCGAGTAAGGTAGCTTGTGAGTACTTTTCGAGCTGTCTCTCTATCTATGTGATGGAGAGTGCCGAAAAGAGCGAACAGGTTGAGCAGACCTGAAAGTATAATGTCATTCATCTATTGTACGTCTAATTCTAAAATTAATGTTTCGCTCTTCCCTGATGCGTATGTCAAAACAGCTTTTACTGTATGACTTCCGGAAGTAAGAGTTACTGAACTGCCACCAGTTTTGGATTCATCATCGAAAGACCAAGAGACAGAAGTGGGAGCCGGAGAAGCATTGGTAGAGAGTGAAAAAGTAAAACTGTCTCCTGCAGCATAAGATGCTTTCGGAGAGAGAATATAATTGTATCCGAGAGATGCAAAAATTGAGGATTTTATCAATACTTGTGCAGAGATAATGACATTAACATCCTCATCGTAAAGGGATTCCCAATTAGTTCCATTGTTGGATAAAAATCCGCCACCCGATACTGCCGGGCCATCATCGACTGCCACTGGATATCCGTAATCATAACCGCTGATGCAGTAGCCAAATTTGACACTCTTGTCGGTAGGGATAACGAGAGCGAGGTCGCTGACATCTACTGTCGTCATAGTGCCGAAATTGGTGTTTGAAACGACCTTTTCTCCTACAAGCTCATCATCAAAATATATAATTGCTTTTACAGTGCTCGCGGAAGTCCCTTTTACCATAAATGAAATGGTTTTAATCTCAGCTCCTGCATAACCTAATGCAGATATTTCAGAAGATGAATAGGAGAAAAGTGCACCAAGGTAGCTTTGGATAGATCCATATCCATAACTGTATGAAGAGGCACTTTGATATTTTTTGGCAAGTGTATAAGTGGATTCGAGAGTAGTGGGTAATGTGATATTGCATGAATAATTGCCTCTTGCAGAAGTAGATATTGAATTGGAATATGGAGCGTACCCTGTCTTATTAATGGAAATATCAAGTTGGGAAGAGGAAAATTTAAAGGTGAAAGTGCCCGAATTGTCTGTGGTAACAATATATGAGGCATCGATGGTAGATGATAGAGATGACTTAGAAGGTGTACTCGTCGCTATAGAAGATGGACTCGGAGTGACTTCATCAATAGAGACAGAGACACCACTTATCGGATTGCCAAAAATATCTGAGACGCGCCCTGTAAATGTTTTGTTATCCGTATTGAGTGTCATAGTGAAAGAGACCACTCCTCCACTATTGGTAATATTGGTCAGATTGTATCCTGTGCTGTCTTTTGACCAACTAAATGAGCCAGGGTTGGTAGAATATGTGAAGGAGGTGACATTATTGGAACCGGGGAAAGGAATCTGACTACCGGATGAGACAGACGATTCGGGATAGACAGTCTCAACCAAATCAAAGCATTGGTGAGAAGCGTATGCATTTATGCCCGACCCTTTAGCCCATCTTTGGGCTGCAGTCATGCCTCCCACTATGTTTTGTGATTTGTCGACGTGATAGATTAAAAGTCCTGAAGCAGGCAGGTAAGCATCCCAACCGCTTAATTGACGATTTTCGTAGAGATAATATTCCCCTTCATTGCTGGTAGGTGTAAAATAAGCGAAATTATTATCTACTGTCTGCGGAGAGTAATTGCCTGAGGCGGTAATCTCTGTGGGACCCTTCATCCAACCCAACATACGTCTCTCTTCTGAATTGAGATAAGGAGGAGTTTTACCACTATTGTTGTAATTGCCTGAACTCATTAATGAGTAGCGACCGAGCCCCAAAGCACTTCCATTGGAAGAGTAATCTACATCATAGAAGTCGGGAAGCCCTATCACGTGACCAAATTCGTGTGAGAAAGTACCAATACCACACATGGTGGTACCGGACGAGCCGCTATATTCAGACGAGCAGGCATAATTGTAAAGTCTTTTGCCGTCCAGCATTACTGTCTGATTAAACACACTCCATTGATGAGGCCAGATACAATCACTTCCACCACCCTCGGCCTGGTTGTGACCTGCGAAATAGAAGAACACATTGTCTATCTTACCATCACCATCAGCATCGTAAATAGAGAAATCAACTTCATCATCGACCAATCTGCAGGCTTCTACCAAAAGTTCTCTTGGGTAAGAGTCATTACCTTGACCACCGTTATCTTTGCCATAATATGCATATCCATTGGATACCTTGATGGGGCCTATGACATCAAAAGTGGGGTTGAAATTACCGCGAGAGTTGTCATAATAATAATCTTTTACAGAACCTGTACCGGAGTTGTCATTATAGCCTTCCATATTGAGTAATCTGTTGAAGGCATTTTGAGCGGAACTTATAGTGAATTCCAAATCGCTGAACTCTATCAGAAGTACCAGAAAATGACCATTTCCGGAAGAGATGGATCTGGATGGGGATGATGCTCGAGAAGTTCTCTGCTCGATGGCACGAGCTACTGCGATGGCAGGAGGGGTGACTTCAGAGGCATAAGAGCTTGTCATCATACCATCGTGAGCACGAGATGAACTCATATCAATCTTACCATCAGCATTGAATGAGGCGTAGTAATAAAAGCCGTCATCGCCCTTTTCTATCAATCTGTTGCCGGTGGTGGTCCAATGAAGAAATTCATCTCCGTGAATACGAATCGTGAGTGTGGAACCATCTGGCTGGATGATGGTGATGGGATACGGATATGCAGGAACAGCTTTTGATTCAAACGGGATAGCTGACATCAGTCCTATGACCAAAATGAGGGAGTATATTATTTTTTTCATATCATACTATTTTTTAAAGATGATACCTACATTGTGAGTGGCATCAAAAAGCCAGACTTTATTACCATCTATCTTCACTACACTCATAGAATAGGAGAAGACATTGGGGAGTGAAACATAATTTTGAAGCACAGAGAGAGTAAAAGCATCATCGAGTTTGATGGAAGAGGGGATGTCTTCGACAGAGAAATATTTCAAATCTCGAGGATTGACCATTCTGAAGATATATTTGTCAGAAGATATCATCACAAGCTGGTCGAGAGTCTTGGTATATGTCAATGTTATCTTGTTGTCGAAATCGTAAAGACCATACGAGGTGAGTGTGGTAAAAGAATTCACTATGGAAGTGCCCTGTACTATTTTGAGTGTGTCTGTAAGAGCGGAGTTGTTTCTGTCGGTGAAAATGATGGAGGCGGACCTCGAAGTCTCTCCCGTATTGGTCAGTACATGGATATTATAGACATCTGTACGGACTGCAGCAGGGGATATTGACTGTGTTATCCAGTCACTATTATTGGTAACCGAATACTCAACATTGGATCTCAAATTGACTGAAAAATCTCCTCCTAAATATTCCACTGTCAGTTTTCTTTGGCTTAGAATCAGAATATCTGTCTCATTTTGAAAGACGGTGACAGTATCCACAACAGTATTGCCCTTAAAGAAGATATAACCTTGTCGAGATGTCTCTGCAGTGTTTTGGGATACGGAAAAATATTCCACAGAAGAATTCATGGCTTTGGTGCCGGACCCTGAAGAAGATTTGTGTACCCAGGAAGAACAGGCAGGCGATATTTCGACCTCGTAGGCTACATTACTGCTCAGTGAGACGGAGAAATTGCCCCCTTTATTGCTCATTTCCACTTTGTCTGACGAAGCGGTGATAGCATCTTTCGCTTTCTGAGTTACTGTGACATAGAAGACACTTGTTCCCACATTGAGCTTTATGAAGGCGTTGCGGTCATCGGTGTATGGATTATCCTCTTTTTTAGTGATGGTGATGGGATAACTTCCTTTAGAACCCGACATAGGACTTACCGAGAACCAGGAAGGGACAGCTTTGGTATCTGTCAGTTCGATGGTCCAGTTATCAGATGGGGTGATGGTAAATGTGGTATCTGCACCATTGAGCACCAAGTCGGAAGAAGAAATCACTGAACCGGTACCCTGCTGTGTGACGACCAATGTCGAAGATATCTCTTTCGAGGTAAAAAAGACAGAATCACTTCTTGAGGCAGTGCCGGTGTTGGCAGAGACTGATATGGAGACTGAAGTGATGTTCTTATCACCTGAAGAGGGGGTAATGGTAATCCACTCAGCAGCACAGGTAGTACTCCAATCGAAAGATGCGGTGAGCTCAAAAGTGGCTTCGTGGGCGCAGGCATCTATGGTGATGAATGAGGGAGTGATGGCGAGATTGTTTGGAAGGTCATCTGGGTTTTTCTCACAGGCTGACAGAGAAAATAATACCAAAACAGATGCAAATGCTATCAATAAGGTCTTTATTTTATCCATATATCAATATTAAAAAATACTTATTCTGTTACAGGGATAAGGTTGCGGTCGCCATATCCGTTGTCAACTCTTGCTACGAAAGGCCAGAATTTATTGTCACGCAGCCAGGGAAGAGGATATGCTGCTTGTTCACGTGAATAGGGATGTGTCCATTGGTCACCACACACTTCTTCAGCAGTATGAGGAGCCATCTTGATGACGTTATCTTCCTTGTCTGCCTTGCCTGACTTGATATCTTCGCATTCTTTCTTAATGGCTTTAAGGGCCTCTACAAATCTATCAATTTCCTCTTTGGATTCACTTTCGGTAGGTTCTATCATCAAAGTCTCGTGAACAGGGAAAGAGAGAGTGGGAGCGTGGAAACCATAGTCCATAAGTCGTTTGGCGATATCGGTGGCATCCACTCCGTATTCTGCTTTGAAATCTCTAAGGTCAACTATACATTCGTGGGCGACTCTGCCTGTGGCACCTGTGTAAACGATTTTGAATTCAGGCTGCAGTGCGCAGGCCATGTAATTGGCGTTGAGAATAGCCATCTCTGTGGTCTGGCGAAGTCCGTCGGGGCCGAGAAGCTTAATGTATGCGTGTGTGATGGGGGCCAGCATGGGGCTGCCGTAAGGGGCTGAACTTACTGCTGTGACACCTTTACCGCCACATTCAGGGACAACAGGGTGACCGGGAAGGAAAGGGGTAAGGTGCTTCGAAGAGCAAATGGCTCCTACTCCCGGGCCGCCACCACCATGAGGCATAGCGAAGGTCTTATGAAGATTGAGATGACAGATGTCTGCACCTATAAATCCTGGGTTGGTGATACCCACCTGACCATTCATATTGGCTCCGTCCATATAGACTTGACCGCCATTGTCGTGAATGATTTTGCAAATCTCGCGTATTTTCACTTCGAATACACCATGTGTCGAAGGATATGTAATCATCATACCCACGAGGGTCTCTTTATTTTCGACGGCTTTCTGGCGAAGTTCTTCAACATCAATATTGCCTTTGTCATCACAATTTACCAGCACAATATTGAATCCTGCCATAGCTGCGCTTGCAGGATTAGTGCCGTGTGCAGAAGTGGGGATGATGATGGTGTTGCGGTGACTTTGTCCTATAGACTTCATATAACCTCTGATAGTCATGAGACCGGCATATTCTCCTGCAGCACCTGAATTGGGCTGGAGAGAGCAGGCGTCAAATCCTGAAATCACTGAAAGGTCGTGTTCCAGTTCGCTAATAATCTGCATATAACCTTTGGTCTGTGAAGATGGAGCGTATGGATGAACATTAGCAAGTTCACTCCAGCTCAGAGGCATCATTTCGACTGCAGCATTGAGCTTCATGGTGCAAGAACCGAGAGGTATCATGGAGTGAGTGAGAGAGATGTCTCTGC
>CAYMAX010000014.1:0-32590 GCA_964388595.1 uncultured Muribaculaceae bacterium | reverse complement strand
AGAACCAAATTTAATCCGTTATGCCAGGTAATGAATTGTTCGGAGATGCCGAAAAAAAACAAGTGATGGACGTTCTCTCGACCGGAGTTCTCATGAGATATGGATTCGAGGGAAGAAGAGAAGAAATATGGAAATGCAAAGAGCTTGAAGGTATTATTTGCCAGCGATTTGGAGTCAAACACTGTCAGCTTACCACTAGTGGCACATCTGCGTTGAATACTGCTCTTGCAGTAGCAGGAATAGGAGCAGGAGACGAAGTGATAGTCCCCACTTTCACTTTCGTAGCCACTTTCGAATCTGTAATAAGTATAGGTGCCACTCCCATCTTGGTAGATATAGATGAGTCACTTACTCTTGACCCCGGCGCAGTCATCAAAGCTATTACTCCACGCACCAAAGCTGTGATTCCCGTTCATATGTGTGGATGCCCGGCCAATATCGATGCTCTGTTGAAGATATGCAAAGAACATCATCTTCTTCTCATCGAAGATGCCTGTCAGGCTACCGGTGCCACCTATCGCGGTAAGAGTGTTGGTTCATTTGGCGATATGGGCTGCTTCTCTTTTGATTATGTCAAAATCATCACTATGGGAGAAGGTGGGTGCGTGGTCACCAATAATGATAAATACTACATTAAGGCAGACGGCTATACAGACCATGGTCACGACCATAAAGGGACAGACCGTGGAAAAGAGAGCCATCCATTTATGGGAACCAATCTGAGAGTCAATGAGATGAATGCTGCCGTAGGTATTGCCCAGTTTGGTCGCCTTGATGAAATTCTTCTTATCAACAGAAGGAATAAATTATATCTGCAGAATCGTATCGAAAAAGAGGTTCCTGCCATCAGATTCCGCACCAATTATTCACCCGAAGGAGAAAATGCCACATTCCTTTCTTTCTTCCTTCCTTCTTTGTCGCAGGCACGTAAAGCCCAAGAAGCACTTACCCAAGCAGGAATAACCGGAGTATTCCACTACTACGACAACAATTGGCACTATATCCGCAAGTGGGACCATCTCAAAAATAAACAATCCCTGTACCGCCTGTCAGAAGAAATATTGAAGGGGATGCCTGACTATTCACAAGTCTCTTTCCCTGTCTCTGACGATATCATCGGACGCAACCTTTCCTGCCAAATCTGTCTCTCCTGGACAGAAAAAGAGCTTCGCTACCGTGGTGATGTTATGGTAAAAATACTGAAAGATATCTGCGGATAATCACTATGAGAGACTGTAATTATAAAATAGTAGCCCTCATCCCTGCCAGGTATGCCTCCTCGAGATTCCCGGGGAAGATGCTCGCATCTCTCTGCGGAAAACCTGTTATTGTCCGCACTTGTGAAGCGGTCAAGCGCACCGGCCTGTTTGAAGAGGTCTATGTGGTCACAGATGATGCCCGTATATTTCAGACTGTGACTGATAATGGTTTCCCCTGCCTTATGAGCAAAAAACCTCACAATACAGGGAGTGACAGAATCGCAGAGGCCATTGAGAATATCGATTGCGACATAGTGGTCAATGTACAGGGAGACGAGCCTTTTACATCTAAGGATTCTCTAGTAAAGCTCCTCTCTCCATATTATGGTGATGATGCAGATATCGTGGACCTGTCGACATTGAAACAAAAAATAACTGATGAGAAGCTCATCGACGATCCCAATTATGTAAAGATTGTGACAGATATTCATGACTTCGCACTCTATTTTTCACGCAGTCCCATCCCTTATCCCAGATACAAAGAATCGGGTGCGGCATATTTTGAACATATAGGACTGTATGCCTTCCGCCGTCAATCTCTGATAGATTTTGCCCACTGGAAGCAATTACCCAACGAAGCATCGGAAGCGATTGAATGTATCAGATACCTGGAATATGGCAAGAAAATAAAAGTGATGGAGACGGAGTATATGGGCATAGAAATTGATACTCCCGAAGATTTAGTCAACGCAGAATCATTATTTAAAGCACGATATGGCATATAAGAATTTCCCTATGGTCCCTTTTGTGGTATATGGAAGGGGCTCTTTTGACCAATTGGGCGATATCATCCGACCTCACAGAGTAGACGGTAAGCCCTTTATATTTTTTGTAGACAACTGTTTCCGCCTCGACAAGGCTTTTCTTTCACGCGTTCCTGTGGAAAAAGGAGACGAACTGATACTTGTGGATGTCAATCCTCACGAACCAAGCACTTACCAAGTCGATAATCTGAGAGATTACCTCAAAAACAAATACGGAGATGTCTCCGGTATAGCAGGTATGGGTGGAGGCGCTGTGATGGATATCACCAAAGCTGTCTCTCTGATGATGCGCAATGAGGGCTCTTCTGCCGATTATCAGGGTTGGGACCTGGTGAAGCACAAAGGGGTATATCATGTAGGCATCCCCACTCTTTCAGGTACCGGTGCAGAGGTATCTCGCACTGCAGTGCTCATTGGACCTGAGAAGAAACTCGGCTTAAACTCTGATTTTACCCCCTTCGACCAGGCTGTTCTCGACCCGGAACTAATCAAAAATGTGCCAGTCCTGCAAAGGTTTTATACAGGGATGGACAACTACCTGCATTGTATAGAATCCCTCAACGGCTCCTATATGAACACCTTCTCCCAAGCATACGGAGAGAAAGCATTCCAGATGTGTCATCATGTTTTCTATGAAAAAGATGTCTGGGACGACGACAGCGATAATCATCTGATGATGGCTTCCTGGTTTGGAGGGATGAGTATAGCTTACTCTCAAGTGGGCATCATACATGCGATGGGATATGGTCTCGGGTTTGCCCTCGGTATTCGCCACGGAGAGGGCAACTGCATAGTATTCAATCAGCTGTCAGATTTCTATCCGTCAGAAGTGAAAGAGTTTAAGAAATTGAAAGATAAACTCGGAATATCTCTTCCCCAAGGCATTTGCTCCCACTGTACTGAAGAACAATTCGCTGCTATGGTGAGGGTGGCATACGGCATGACTCCTCTTTGGGAAAATGCACTCGGTAAAGATTGGCAAAAGATAATGACTCCCGAAAGACTGCGTTCTTTATACGAAAGAATGTAGAATAATTTAATCCAATTTCAGCACTGCCATAAACGCAGACTGCGGCACCTCAACATTCCCTACCTGACGCATTCTTCGTTTGCCTTTTTTCTGCTTTTCGAGCAATTTACGTTTACGGGTGATATCCCCTCCGTAACATTTGGCCGTAACATCTTTGCGTACAGCTTTTACTGTCTCGCGTGCGATGATTTTGGCTCCGATGGCGGCCTGAATAGCTATTTCGAACTGTTGACGAGGGATGAGCTCTTTTAATTTCTCGCACATTTTGCGACCGAAATCATAAGCTCTCGAGCGATGAATGAGGGATGAAAGAGCATCCACGGGCTCTGAATTGAGGAGTATGTCGAGCTTGACAAGGTCTGCTCTGTCATATTCTGTGATATGATAATCAAATGAAGCATACCCTTTGGAAATAGATTTGAGTTTGTCATAAAAATCAAACACTATCTCGGCCAAAGGCATTTTATAGGTAAGCTCTACTCTGTCTGAAGTCAGGAAATGTTGATTGAGAAGCACTCCTCTCTTGTCAAGACATAGCTTCATAATAGGTCCGAAGTATTCGCTCTTGGAGATAATCTGAGCCCTGATATATGGCTCATCGATGTGGTCAATGAGAGTGAGGGCAGGCAATCCGGATGGATTGTGCACATCTATCATCTCTCCTTTGGTCGTATACACTTCATAAGAGACGTTGGGAACTGTGGTGATTACATCCATATCGAACTCCCTGAAGAGACGCTCCTGCACTATCTCCAGATGAAGCAGCCCCAGAAAACCACATCTGAAACCAAATCCGAGAGCAAGTGAAGACTCAGGCTCAAATACCAGAGAGGCATCATTGAGTTGAAGTTTTTCCAGAGAGGACCTCAAGTCTTCGTATTCGTCTGCATCTACCGGATATACACCTGCAAAAAGCATAGGCTTCACCTCCTCAAATCCCGATATGGAGGTCTTGCACGGATTTTCAACATGCGTGATAGTATCTCCCACCCTCACTTCGACAGCTGTCTTGATACCTGAGATGATGTAACCCACATTGCCGGTAGATACTTCTGAGGTAGGACATAGTTTCATCCTCAGATAACCCACTTCGTCCGCCACATATTCTTTACCTGTATTGACAAATTTGACTTTGTCTCCCTGATGAATGACCCCGTTTCGGACTTTAAAATAGGCTATGATACCTCGAAACGAATTGAACACAGAATCGAAGATTAATGCCTGTAATGGAGCAGAAGGGTCTCCTTTGGGGGCGGGAATTCTTTTAACTATCGCCTCCATAATCTGTGGTACCCCTTCTCCTGTCTTGGCGCTGCACAACAATATCTCATCCTCTTTGCACCCCAACAGGTCTATTATCTGGTCCTTTACGACATCTACCATCGCCGACTCCATATCTATTTTATTGAGGACGGGGATAATTTCCAAATCGTGCTCCAATGCGAGATAAAGATTGGAAATAGTCTGTGCCTGAATGCCTTGTGTAGCATCTACCACTAACAAAGCCCCCTCACAGGAAGCTATGGCGCGTGATACTTCATAAGAAAAATCGACATGTCCCGGAGTGTCAAGCAGATTGAGAATATAATCCTCTCCCTGGAAGTGGTAGGACATCTGGATAGCGTGACTTTTGATGGTAATCCCCTTCTCTCTCTCCAAATCCATCGAGTCGAGCACCTGGTTCTCCATATCTCTCGCAGCAATGGTCTGGGTCTCCTCCAACATTCTATCTGCTAAAGTGCTCTTCCCATGATCGATATGAGCTATTATGCAAAAATTTCTAATGGATTTCATTGTATCGGCTGATTGGCGGGCAAAGATACATTATTTTTGATTTTCTTCAAATTCGCACTACCTTAGCACATCAATACAAATCATAATGCCCACATCAGAACAACTAAGAAGTATCTCTTCGCAAGTGAGAAGAGATATTATCAGAATGGTTACAGGTGCAGCTTCTGGTCACCCCGGTGGTTCTCTTAGCAGCACAGATATTCTCACAGCACTCTTTTTCTCAGAACTCGACCACGACCCTCTCAAGTGGAGTCGAAGCGGTAAAAATGAAGATATGTTTTTCCTCTCCGCAGGTCACCTTTCTCCACTTCTATATAGTATTCTCGCCCGCAACGGGTATTTCCCAGTATCGGAGCTTGGTACTTTTCGCAAATTCGGGTCGCGGCTTCAGGGACATCCCGCTGTAGATAAAGGACTCCCGGGAGTATATGAAGCTTCCGGCTCTTTGGGACAGGGATTGGCTGTCGCCTGTGGAGCTGCTTTAGGTAAACAATTGGATGGTGAATCTAAATATGTCTATGTACTTTTGGGTGACGGAGAAAGTGAAGAGGGAGAGGTATGGGAGTCAGCCATGTTCGCTGCTCAACATAAGATAGACCATCTTATAGCTATGACTGACTGGAATGGCAAACAGATAGATGGTCCCGTGGATGATGTCATGAGCCTTGGAGACCTTCCGGGCAAATGGCAAAAGTTCGGATGGGAATGTGTCATCGCCGATGGTCACGATATGGATGCCATCTTGGAAGCATTTGCTCAAGCCAAAAAGCTTTCAGGCCATGGCAAGCCTGTGATGATTCTATTCAGGACTGAGATGGGTCATGGCGTAGATTTTATGGCCGGCACTCACAAGTGGCATGGCAAAGCTCCATCTGCCGAGCAGTGCACTCAGGCTCTCGCTCAACTTCCCGAAACATTAGGTGACTATTAATCGATAACATTATGACATATATCAATACAGGCAATAAAGATACACGTTCAGGATTTGGAGCAGGATTGGCCGAACTTGGAAGGACCAATCCTCATGTGGTGGCCCTGTGTGCCGACCTTATAGGCTCGCTGAAGATGGATGAATTTGTGAAGGAACATCCCGACCGTTTTTTTCAGTGCGGCATAGCTGAAGCCAACATGGTGGGAACTGCTGCCGGACTTTCACTGAGCGGACATATTCCATTTATCGGTTCGTTTGCCAACTTTGTCACTGCGAGAGTATACGACCAAATCCGCCAATGCGTATCATACGGGCGGACCAATGTCAAAATAGCTGCATCGCACGCAGGTATCACTCTTGGCGAAGATGGCGCCACTCATCAGACACTTGAAGATATTGGCCTTATGAGAATGCTGCCCGGTATGGTGGTAATTAATCCATGTGATTATAACCAGACCAAAGCTGCCACTATTGCTGCTGCCTCTTATCAGGGAGCTGTATATCTTCGTTTCGGACGGCCCGCTGTCCCCAACTTTACACCTGAGGATCAGACTTTTGAGATAGGAAAAGCACTGAAAATGACAGAAGGCAAAGATGTCACCATCTTCGCAACCGGCCATTTGGTATGGGAATCTATTGTAGCAGCAGAGGCTTTGCAACAAGAAGGTCTCTCTGTAGAACTAATAGATATTCACACCATTAAACCTCTTGACGAAAAAGCAGTCTTATCATCTGTGGCAAAGACAGGTGCTGTAGTATGTGCTGAAGAACACCAAGTGGCGGGAGGTCTTGGAGAATTGATAGCAGGACTGTTGGCTCGTCATCAACCATATCCCATCGAGTTTGTCGCCATTGACAATGTGTTCGGTCAAAGCGGTACTCCTTCTGAACTAATGCGTGCATACGGACTTGACGCAGAGCATATCATAGCAGCTGCCAAAAAAGTGTTTGCAAGAAAAAATGCAAGACGATAATGACATCCTAAAGCTATATCACGAAGAGGGCAAAGAAGAATATGCCTTCAATCTTATCGTGCGCAAATACTCCGAAAAACTTTACTGGCACATCAGAAAGCTCGTAGGGGACCACGAACAGACCAATGACCTGCTTCAGAACACTCTTGTCAAGATTTGGAAATATTTACCCGATTTCAGAGGAGATTCTCAGCTTTACACTTGGCTCTACAGGATAGCTACCAATGAGACACTCACATTTCTCAAGAAAGAGAAGTTTAGAAATGCTTTCTCTCTTTCAGGTGGAGAATCTGCCATTGCCAATAAACTTGAAGCTGACCCCTATTTCAACGGAGACAGTATCCAGAAAGACCTGTTCAAAGCTATCTTACAGCTTCCTCCCAAACAAAGGACAGTTTTCAATATGAGATATTTTGATGAGGTCAGATACGAAGATATGACTAAAATACTTGGAGGGACAGAAGGCTCTCTTAAAGCATCTTATCATCATGCATATTTAAAAATTCAAAAAAATTTGAAAGCCAAATATTAATCTTTTTTACAAAACTTAAGTCTAACCTGAAATGAAAGAAGAAAAAAACATATTAGACCCTTTGGACAATCCCGCTCTCAAGCGCAATCCCTTCATAATGCCCGAAGGCTATCTGACTGATTTGGAAAATAGCGTTCATGACAGAATCTATCGTCCATCGACGCCATTTATGAGTTTTATCTTCAAAACCAAATCTTATGTGACACTTGGAGTATCATTCCTGCTTATATTAGGTATAGGATATGGTGTCTTTGCTCTCACATCAAGGGTTTCATCATCAGAAGATGCTTCTATGATGAGTGTAGTGACACTTATCGAAAACGGATACCTATCAAGTTCATTTATTGATAATTATTATGATCAGATCGATGTCGACGAAGATCTGACTTCTGATATCAATAAAGACATTGTCATAGAAGATAAAGATTTATTTGACTATTTATTAATTTACAATCATGAATAAAGTTATATCTACCATCGCTATTTTATTGATTTCTTTCTCTCTTTTTGCTCAAGAGGATAAGATGGAGAAAGACAAAGATGTTAAAGAAAAAATGGAGCAAATCCAAAATGCAAAAATCGCTTTCTTTACTACAGAGATAAATCTGACACCTGCCGAGGCCGAGGTTTTCTGGCCTATCTACAATCAGTTCACTGAGACTGTCCGCAATGCTCACAAAGAGACTCGCAGAAGTTTTAACGAACTCACAAAGCTTAAAGAGAAAGGGGGCTACACTGATGCTCAGATGAAGCAACTCATAGACCACTATATCGAATGTTGGGTGGCAGAAGGAAAAGTCCAAGAGGATTATCTTGCACGTTTTTACTCAGTCCTCCCTGTAGACAAAGTGGCAAGTATGTATATGGCCGAAGAAGGGTTTAGAATGAAGATGATTAAGATGTGGGAAAGACCCAAAGACGGCAAAGGGGACAGACACAACGACGAGCGCAGTGGTAAAAACAGACCTCAACCCCCAGTTGAACGATAAATGATTAAAGCCACCCATATAGAAAAATCTTTCGGACCATTAAAGGTCTTGAAAGGGATTGATTTCGATGCCTCTAAAGGAGAAGTTGTGGCCATAGTGGGAGCGAGCGGTGCAGGCAAGTCCACCTTGCTTCAGATTCTCGGTTCTCTTTCCAACCCCGATTCCGGCAAAGTCATCATAGATAATGTTGACATCTTTGCTCTCCATCCGAACTCTCTTTCAGAGTTTCGTAATCTTAAGATTGGTTTCGTGTTTCAGTTTCATCATCTTCTTCCCGAATTTACTGCCATTGAGAATGTCATGCTTCCCTCACTGATTGCCAAAAAGTCTGTTCATGATACTCGTAGAAGAGCTTTCGACATCCTTTCAGATCTCGGATTGGGTGAAAGAACAGAACATAAACCCTCAGAACTTTCAGGTGGTGAACAGCAAAGAGTGGCCATTGCCAGAGCTATTATCAACAACCCTTCTGTTATCCTTGCGGACGAACCTTCAGGCAACCTCGACAGCAATACCAAGAAGGACATCCATCAGCTTTTCTTCGACCTTCGGGACAAATATGGACAGACTGTGATTATAGTCACTCACGACAAGGATCTTGCTGCTATGTCTGACAGAATGCTTGAGATGAGAGACGGTCTCTTTGTCTGAAATATGTTTTTCGATTTTCAACAATTCAGAGTCAGGCAATCTGACTCTTCTATGAAAGTTGGCACCGATGCTGTCCTTTTGGGTACCTGGATGAAGGTACCTGATAGTGGAAGGATGCTTGACATAGGGACCGGAACAGGGGTAATCTCTCTGATTGCTGCCCAACGCTCCTTAAGTGCAGAGATTACTGCGTTGGAAATCGATACCCCATCTGCCAACGAAGCACATTTCAATTTTGAAAACAGCATCTGGAAAAATCGTCTTAAGGTAGAAAATATCTCCCTTCAGGATTATCTCAAGAAGTGTTCTTCTATAAACGAACCTCCGGGATTTAATCTTATTTTTTCAAATCCCCCTTTTTACGACAATACTTTAAAGAATCCATCTGTTAGAAAATCTACAGCTCGACACACAGAGACTCTGTCTCATAAAGAGATTATCAAGGCTGCATTGTCTCTGTTGAAGCCCGACTGCGGAAGACTGGCTGTCATCTTGCCCTCTTCAGAAGCAAAGACTTTTATCCTCGATGCTCTCACACATCCATCACTTCATCTGGCAAGATTATGCAGATTTCGCACATCCGATGGTAAACCACCAAAGCGTTGTCTCATAGAGATAGCCGATTATATCTGCGAGAGGGAAGAATCCGAACTGATTATGAATTCTTCTGAGTATCGTCTTCTGACACAGGGGTTTTATCTTTCTTCTTATTAAGACGCCACATTTGCCAACTGTTCCAGCAATTTTGCCAAATGACATAAGTGGCGGGAACGACTGAAGAGAGGGGGTCGAGAAATGTTTGACACATCCACACTGAAATAACTCCGTTTTTCTGCCCGAGTGCCTGTCCTCCTGCTATCACATCTCCATATTTTCTCCCTATCCATCTGCCGAAGCCAAACTCCAGGAAACACTCTACGAGCGATATGAATGCCATCATAAAGATAATACTACCCTCTTCTTTGCGGACTATGATATAGTCAAGTGTCTGCCCTATCACTATGGTAAGCGCACAAGCCCATAAGTAGAATGGTACCATCTTGTGCTTTACTATATGTTTATTGATTTTGGGGAACATCTTTTGTGAAATCAACGCAAGAACGATGGGAAGAACTATCAGGGGTGCTACCTTTTTCAAAATCGCCCAGCATGAGACCCAAAACGGAAGTACTTCTGAAAATCTTATAAGTGAGAATGTGATGGGGGCTACGATGGATATGACGACATTGTACAGAATAGTATAAGTGACCATGGTGGCCATATTGGCTCCGAGTACCACCGCCACTACTGTGGCAGAGACAGCCACCGGAGCGAACATCCCCATAAGTGCCCCTTGTGCCAGAATACTGTTGTAACGAACCAGGGCAAAGTAGAAAATTATCCCCACCACAAATTGAAAACCCATAATCCAAAGATGGAGCCCCGTGATACGGATTTGTTTGAAATCCATATCACATAGAGTGAGAAACAGAATCAGAAAAATGATAAATGGAGAATATGGAGCCAGCTTACCGAAGAATCCGTGGAACAGGATGCCCAACACTATGGCGAATGGAAGAACAAATGGCCGTAGCTGCTGAGAACGAATGTGATGTTTATAACCCGTGAAATGCATCCTTATAAAAATTATATATCGGAATAGTCTTAGCCCTAAATGGTCCGAGATAGTACATATGAGAGAAGAACGGATCTATCACATTTTCCAATAAATCGGTATTGTCTTGATAGATAGCGCTGGGAGCTATAGCATCTCCTTCCTGTGGACCTCTCCCGAGATTTCGTCCCGAAGAATAGAGGGACTCGTCAAGTTCAAGAAGTTGGTCATTGGCATTGGTAACGATATATAATTTGTTGTGAATGGATTTGGCAAGCGGTTCAACCCATTTCTCATGATTACGAAGCGGAACACAAGATTCATTGAGAAGCAGGTTGGATACAAAAGAAAGATCGGGTGCACCCTTGATGGTGCCTATCTCTCTGCCCATATTCATAGCAAAAGTATTGCCCAGGCTGAGGTATATCATAGAGCATTTTTTGCCTGTCTTACGACAATAAGCAGAGAGTGCTTTTACGAAGTCGTCGAAATATGGCTGCATATCTTCTATGCTCTCCTTGGTGTAGTTGAAATTGCGAGAGGGTGACCCTGGCTTTATTTTCAACATTGATGGCCAGAAGAAAGTGAGAAGATCGACATCATACATATATGAAAAGTGCTCGATTCGCTTGGAAAACTTTTTCAGATTCACACCATAACCATGAACCATCACTACCAGATCTCTCCCTGTATCTATGGTTTTAAGAAGATCTTCAAAAGTGGTCAATTCATTACACTCAAATCGGCCATTGGGAAATGTCTTCAGAGTGAGATAGTGAAGAGAATAGTCATTGGAAGATGTCCTGCAATCATAAATACTATACAATCCCACAGTGCGCTGAGCATAGGACCCGGCACTTACCAATAATAAAAGCAGTACTATTATTACCGATATTCTTCTCATGGTAGAGATATGTTATTCTTCGTTTTCTTCTTCCTGGTATGCTTTCAGAAGTTTATCCTGAACATCGGCAGGAACTTGAGTATAATCTGCAAATTCCATAGTGAATGTAGCACGTCCGGAAGTGAGAGAACTAAGGGTAGTGGAATATTTATAAAGCTCTGCAAGTGGAACTCTCGCCTTGAGTACCTGGAAGCCTTTGACGCTATCCATTCCTTCGATAAGGGCGCGACGATTTTGAAGGTCAGACATCACATCTCCCATATAATCACTGGGTACAAGCACTTCTATGTTGTAGATAGGCTCCATAATCTTCGGCCCTGCATTACGGAATGCTTCCTTAAAGGCATTACGAGCTGCAAGTTTGAAAGAGATTTCGTTGGAATCTACCGGGTGCATCTTACCATCATAGATATATACATTGATGTCTCGAGCGTATGAACCTGTAAGAGGACCTTCTTCCATCTTCTCCATAATACCTTTCAATATGGCAGGCATAAAACGTGCATCAATGGCACCACCTACTATACAGTTGTAATAGTTGAGCTTACCACCCCAATCCATATCATATTCATCTTTACCTTTGATGTTGAGCACTTGCTCTTTACCATCGATTTTGAAGCGGTTGTTCTGAGGAGCTCCTTCTATGTATGGCTCTACCAAAAGATGTACTTCACCGAACTGTCCGGCACCACCTGATTGTTTTTTGTGACGATAGTTGGCTGCTGCAACTTTGGTGATGGTCTCTCTGTATGAAATACGAGGTGCGAAGAGTTCAACTTCTATCTTATATATATTGCTGAGCTGCCATTTGAGAATATTGATGTGGTGCTCTCCCTGACCGCTGAGGATAGTCTGTTTCAATTCTTTGGCATACTGTACGATAATAGTGGGATCTTCTGCAGAAGCACGATTTAGTACCTCTCCGAGCTTTTCTTCTTCCTTCTCATCTTTGGCTTTGATGGCTGTGCGGAATTTGGCTTGAGGGAAAACGATAGGCT
The DNA here is from genome assembly GCA_964388595.1 of uncultured Muribaculaceae bacterium. GTDB lineage: Bacteria > Bacteroidota > Bacteroidia > Bacteroidales > UBA932 > CAYMAX01. The sequence continues at coordinate 20,170 of CAYMAX010000014.1, read as the reverse complement.
TGAATACTATGTCTTTGGATGGGAGACACAGAGTTTGATTGGTCTTGACTGATTTCAATTTAACAGTACATCCTATATCACCGGCACACATTTCTGATACCTTTTCACGCTTACGGCCTGCTACTGCGTAAATAGCTGAGATTCTCTCTTTATCTCCGGTCTCTGAATTAACAAGATCCTGTCCTTCAGTCAACTTTCCTGACATTACCTTGAAATAGGCAACATCGCCAAGATGTTGTTCGAGGATATTTTTATAGATAAAGATGGATGTGGGTCCATTGACATCACATGGGATTTTCTCGCCATCTTTAGTCTCCTCTTTATCTGCTGAGGGAGATTGGCATACGTCGATGATAAACTCCATCAGTCTTTTTACTCCGATGTCCTTTTTGGCAGAAAGACAGAAAGCGGGCATAATGCTGCCACTGAGAAATCCAATATTGAGGCCGTTTACCATCTCTTCATGAGACAGAGTGCCTGCATCAAAAAATTTCTCCATAAGTTTCTCATCAGTCTCTGCTGCTGTCTCCATAAGAAGAGATTGAAGTTTCTCTGCTTCAGATTTATATTGGTCGGGGATATCTAATTCTTCACGGGTGCCGTTTTCGTCCTTGAATTTATACATTTTCATCTTCAAGACGTCTATGAATGAATCAAATGTGGCACCTGTGCTGATAGGATATTGAATAAGAACGACTTTGGAACCAAATGCCTGTTTGATAGACTCGACTGTAGCCTCCCAATTGGCCTTATCTGCATCGAGTTGATTGATTCCTATGATGATGGGTTTATTGTGCTGCTCTGCATATCTGGCAAAAATTTCTGTCCCGACTTCCACTCCCTGCTGAGCATTTACTATCATCACGCCTGAATCTGCCACCTTGAAAGAAGAGATAACGCCACCTATAAAATCATCAGAGCCGGGGGTATCCAATATATTCAGTTTGTTGTCCATAAACTCTGCATAGAGAGGTGTGGAGTAGATAGAACGCTGATAGATTTGTTCGACTTCCGTGTTGTCACTAATAGTGTTTTTAGCTTCTACGGTGCCCCTGCGGTCGATGACTTTACCCTCAAACATCATAGTCTCGGCTAAGGTCGTCTTTCCCGATTTGGAACTACCAAGAAGAACGACGTTTCTGATGTTTCCGGTTTGGTATGTTTTCATTACGGTTATAATTGATTATATTATTTTATATGAAAATGGAAGACAAAAATAATCATTTTTCATTATAAAACAATCAAGACGTCTATGAAGAAGTAATCTAATAGGGAATCCAGAACCAGAACGTGGAACCTTCCCCTTCTTTGGACTCAAATCCTATCTGCCCATTTCTTGCATCAATGATGGATTTGCAGATAGCAAGACCGAGTCCCATTCCCTGTGAGAAATCATTAACTTTCTCAAAGCGATTGAAGATAATCGCTTTTTTGTCATCAGGAATGCCTGTGCCGGTATCTTGAACATAAAATTTCAGTCCTTTCCCTTCTTCAAGATACCCCAGTTTGATAAAACCACGCGTGGTGTTTTTGGAAGCATCGAGGATAAAGTTGTTGAGAATCTGAGTCACTCTTGATGGGTCAAAGAACAAAGAATGAGTATGTGAGGGAAGGTCAAGAATAAAATCGACATGTTCGCTGTTTATCATCCCTTTGAATGTGGGAGTCAAGTCAGTTAAAAATGAGTGAATATCCAACTCTACATTATGAAAATCAATAAATCCTGATTCTATGGAGGAGATGTCCAAAACGTCGTTGATAAGCTGGAGCAACTGGTCACTGCTTGTGGCAATAATCTTATTATAGCCGGCTATCTCCTCTTTATCGGTGCTGGTCTCCAACAAGCGTGAAAAGCCAATTATGGAATTGAGAGGGGTGCGAATTTCGTGGCTTATATTGGCAACGAAAGCCGATTTCAATTTATTGGACTGCTCAGCCCTCGATTTGGCAATCATAAGGTCTGCATTCATATTTTCAAGCTGAGTGATATCAACAGCTATGCCGACCAAAAGTTTGTCTCCTGCAACTGTATTGATAACCATCTTGGTGGTGCGCCATATTACCCTTTTGCCAAATAGAAGAGTATCCTCTTTGACAGTGATGGGCTTACCTGAAGACATCACCCTTTCATCATCTCCCCTAAACTTGTCGGCCAGCTCCTTGTCAAATAGTTCATATTCGGTTTTTCCCACGACTTGCTCATTGGACTTGCCCACCCACGACGCGAAAACAGGGTTTGAGATAATATAACGAAAATCATCCTTAGAGTCCTTGATAAACAGAGCACAGGGAAGATTGTCTATCACTTCTGTCATCAACTGATTGCTTCTTTTGAGCTCTCTATTGAGCGACATTGTCTCTGTGATATCCATAAATGACACAACCACTCCATCTACACCACCGGCAGAATTGATATAAGGAGAAAACTTAACAGAGATGTTGTGCGTACCTATATTGGTGGATTTAAGACTTGTTGCAAGTTCCCTCTCATTGAAATCTACTTCATATAGTTTTGCAAAAGGAACCGCAAAATGTTCAGGCAGAAAATTATCCTTTATAATCGGGTTGCTAAACAAATTTACCTCTTCTCTTAAGAGATTTTCCTGCCCTTCCATACCCAAGATCGAAAGCGCAGCTTCGTTGATGTCCTTAATCTTTCCATTGTTGCCGAAATAAATCAGTCCGGTGGAGGTAATGTTTAAGAAAGTCTTCTGTTTCTGACTTGCCTCTTTGAGGTTGATTCTATCCAAAGACTCTTTCGTGACATCTTTTCCTGTACCAATCAGCATCACCGGCTTATTATCTTCTTTGACAACAGAAATAAAAGTCTCTATGTAACGATATTCATTGCTCTGATTGGATAACATCCTCGTTATGGCGCCAAAATTATCCACTTGCCCTGAGATAAGTTGCGCCATATCGGTTTGAAACTTTTTCCTTTCTTCAGGATGGATAATATGCTCTACTTGAGATAGAGATACTCTGTCTTTAAAATAATTGACGCCGATTACTCCCATGAATATATCTTCCTCTACACTGTATTTCCATATAGACACACCTCCACCTTTTATTGCTATCGCTAAATCATTTGACATAGAGTCAAATTTGAGAGATGCTCTTCTTATGTTGCGATGGAGCAGTAAAATTGATATTATGGAGACCAGCAATACAATAGACAAAATAATGATGAAGAGATTGTAATTATATTTGGGAGAATGGGCCTTGTCAAGGTGGACAAACCATTTGTCATAAACTTTGGCATATTCTCCGTTGCCCTTTATATTATCCAAACCATTGGAGATGATTTTGACAAGATATTTGTTGTTATTGAGGACTTCGAAAGAAAATATCAGTGGTTGCAATATAGTCTTGCTGACAGTCTGATTGGTAAGTTTTATTTTAGAAAGGTATTCTCCAGCCTGGTCATGTGAACATATCAATGCATCGTAATCACCATCGGAGATTAGTTTCATAGCATCGTCTATGGTCTTTGATAATGTGACATCGCTATTTTTGCAATAATCAAACATAATCTGCTCCAAATAATTTTGAGCAGTAATCACGACTTTCTTATCCTGAAGGTCGGAGATGTCTCTGATGTCATTATCTCCGAAGCAGATAATGGCATAGTCAAGTTCAAGTATTGGGATGATATTGTCGGCAGAAGATTCCGGCAAAGTGACAATTTTCCCCAACAAAATATCTGACTTTCCCTCTTCCAAGAGAGAGGGTAACTGCGATCTGTCAAGGATAGTGATGCTGTGATTATACTGATTGTCAGACATTATGACGTCGAGTAACTCTACGGCAAAGCCACCTGCAACGCCCAGATTATTGATATAAACAAATGGGTAATTTTTGTCAGACCCCACAACATTGATATTATCCATTGTAGAATCATCTTTCGACTGAAGAGGGATAGGTGCTACTACAACAAGTAATAAAAAAAAGGTAATAAAGCGACGCAACATTGTGATTTTCAGTTGTTGCAAACAAAGTTAACCCTCATGATTTAATTTTCCAACTTTTTTTATGCCAAATGTCCAATATTTTTCTTCCGGGACCTCATTGCGACCGCATATTATCCAGACAGGCTTGGAATATTTACGGCAGATAGAAGCAATGCCAACAGGTAATTTCCCATGCAATGATTGCTCATCAAAACTACCTTCGCCGGTGATAACAATATCTGAGTGGATGATTTCTTCTTCGAGATGAGTCATCTCTGCGAAGACTTTCCACCCTTTCTGAAGTTTGGCCCCTAATACTGCACAAAGGGCAAACCCAACACCACCTGCTGCACCTGCGCCGGGTATGTTAGTGGCAGTAGGAGATATTGATTCGGCCCAATGAGACATAGACTTCTCGAATAATTCAATATCCTTTACCCCTTTTTGTCTGCCGAAAATCTGAGTAGCACCTTGAGTACCGAGCAGTGGATTATCTACGTCGCAAGCTACTTCTATCTCTACCCTTTTCAATCCGGGACAGACCTCGTTAACAAAACTGTTGTCAAGCTTTTCAATGGAGCTCAATATGGAGGGAATATTATTCTTACCAAAAACAATATCGTTATTAATCCTGAATCCCAGGGCTGTAAGCATGCCTGCTCCACCATCATTAGTAGCACTTCCTCCCAAGCATATAATGAGTTTGGATGCCCCGTGTTTTTCAATAGCCACACGAATCATCTCTCCCAATCCATAGGAAGATGCAAACATCGGGTCGCGTTCATTCTCTGAAAGCATAGATAATCCGCACACCTGAGCCATCTCTATCAGGGCAGTAACTCCAAATAGCAGCATAGGGACTCTCACCGGTGCCCCGATGGCATTGACCGTCTCAACATATTCTTTACGATAATTCCTGCCGTCTTTTTGGAGAGTAGTTTCGGCAATATTCAGGCTCCCTTCCCCTCCATCAGCCATAGGATGCAAGACAAAGACGGCGTTGATTATCTCATCTTGATAGTAGTGGATAATCTCATCGCGTATGACCTCGCAGGCCTGTGGTGATGTGTATGTGCCCCTGAATTTATCCGGAGCAATAAGTACTGTAGTAGTTTTATTTTGGGTATTGTCTGTCATTTTTCTACTTTTGTCTTCTCAATATTCAAATTTAATATTTATTATTTCAATGAAAAAATCATTCATTCTCTTTTTATCATTATTCATCTTATCGCTATGCCCTGTTAAAGCAGACGAAGGAATGTGGTTGTTGCCTTTGCTTCAAAAGCTCAATGGCAAACAAATGTCCGAAATGGGCTTCACCATCACTCCAAGTCAGATATATGATATCAATCATTCAAGTCTCAAGGATGCTATCGTTATCTTTGGCGGAGGATGTACAGGTGAGATCGTATCAAATAATGGTCTCATTTTCACAAACCACCATTGCGGTTATTCAAGCATTCAGAAATTATCTTCTGTAGAACATAACTATCTCAAAGATGGCTATTGGGCAATGAATCAAAAAGAAGAATTGCCTGCCAAAGGACTCTCCGTGACTTTCCTTGAAAGTTTTACCGATGTGACCAAAGAAGTCAACAAAGCTCTTGAAGGTGTAGGTTATCACCAGAGGGACTCTGTCATTCTTGCCCTTGAAGAGGCTTATACCGATGATTATGCCAAGAAAAACACAGCAGATAAAAAATATCTGTCTGCCGAAATTACCTCCTTCTATGGCGGGAACACATATTATTTCATCGTTTATAAAGTCTATCGTGATATTCGTTTTGTCGGAGCACCCCCTTCATCTATCGGCAAATTCGGAGCCGACACCGACAACTGGATGTGGCCACGTCACACCGGTGATTTCTCTGTTTTCCGCGTATATGCAGATAAAGATAATAATCCTGCAGGCTACAGCGAAGACAACGTTCCCTACAGACCTAAACAATTTTTAACTATTTCTCTCAAAGGTGTCAAGCCCCAAGACCCTACCATGATTATGGGTTACCCGGGAAGCACCAATCGATTTATGACTCGCTCTGAACTGGTGGAGACCCGCGATATTTCCAACGCCATCAGAATCTATGTGCGTGGCGTTCGTCAGGAGATTCTTATGGCAGATATGGAGTCTGATCCCAAGATTATGATACAATATGCGAGCAAATATTCAGGCTCATCCAATGGTTGGAAAAAATGGATGGGGATGAATGAGACCTTCAAGAAACTCGGTGTGGAAGAAAGAATGGCTGCTCAGGAAGAACAGTTCACAAAATGGGTCAACAAAGGTGGACGCAAAAGAGTAGAAAAATATGGCAAGGCTCTCGCCGAAATCGATACTGCTATCGCTTCTCGCAAGGATTCATACCGCCTTTTAATCTATCTCACCGAATCTGTCAGAAGAATAGAGCTCGTCTCTGCAAGTAGTTTTGTCAGGTCCATTGATAATGTAAAACTTGCAAAAGATACAGCTGACAGGAGAGTATTGTATTCCAAACTTATCAGTTCTCTTCAAAATTATTACAAAGATTATTCTCTTCCCACAGATAGAAAAGTAGCATCAGCGATGATGAAAATTTATCAAGAAAACATCCCCGCCGAGAAACAAATTTCTATTTTCAAAACTATTGACTCACTTTATGAAGGCAATGTGGAGAGTTATCTCGACTATCTCTATGGTCACTCTGTCTTCACAGACCTGAATAAAGTTGTTGCTGCCATAGATGATACCACCATCACTTCATTGAAAGAAGACCCTGCATATATCCTGCTCTCTTCTTGTGACGACACTATGGTCGGACTCCTCGACGTCTTTTATACCTCCGACCCTCTCTTTGACCATGGAAAGAAAGATTATATCGCAGGGACTCTTGAGATGCGCAAAGGAGAAGCCATTTATCCCGATGCCAATTTCACTATGCGTCTGACTTACGGCTCTGTACTCCCTTATTCTCCTCGTGATGCTGTCTTCTATGATTATTACACTACTCTGGATGGAGTAATGGAAAAAGAAGATCCCAATAATTGGGAATTTGTAGTGCCTGACAGATTGAAAGAACTTTGGAAAAACAAAGATTTCGGGCAATATGGATTGGCAGACGGCAGAATGCCTGTATGCTTCCTCTCCAACAACGACATCACCGGCGGCAATTCAGGCTCTCCCATTATGAATGGTGCGGGAGAATTGATAGGACTTGCTTTTGATGGCAACTGGGAAGCTATGAGTGGCGATATTATTTTCGAACCCAACTTGCAAAGATGTATCAATGTAGATATTCGCTATGTTCTGTTTATCATCGATAAATTTGGTGGCGCAGGCTATCTTCTCGATGAGATGAGAATAGTGAAATAAATATATTAGTAATGACTGAAATCAGCAAAATACTCTCTTCTATTATTCACCCCGTCCTCGAGAAAGACATCGTCTCTCTCGGGATGGTGGAGGATATTGCCTGCTTCGATAATTTGGGACGGCCAGTGTCATCTGAGGATATGAAATCACTTGCCCCGGACAATGTCGGAGCTATTAAATTTCATCTGATTTTTCCATCTCCCGATGCATTATCGGGCTCCATAAAGAAATCTTGCGAAGAGACATTGACCAAAATGTTCCCAAAAGCCAAAATTTCTATCTTGGAATTGGTTAAAGAACGCAAAACCAAAAAAACAGTAGAAGACCTCGGCACCGAACAGCTCACCAATGTCACCAAAATCATCGCCATTGCTTCGGGCAAAGGTGGAGTGGGCAAATCTACAGTAGCAGTCAATCTTGCTGTCGCACTTGCCCGTATGGGATATAAAGTGGGACTTGCAGACGCAGATGTTTACGGACCTTCCATACCCAAAATGACAGGTACAGAAGAATCTCAACCTGAAGTAGAAGAAGGGGGCGGCGGATATGACGAGAGTTCTATGGACCTCATACTGCCTATTGAAAAATATGGTGTGAAATGGATGTCCATAGGCTACTTCGCATCACCGGAACAGGCTCTCATCTGGAGGGGACCCATGGCTTGTAATGCCCTCAAACAGATAGTGCTTCAGGTCAAATGGGGCACTTTGGATTACCTCCTCATCGACCTTCCTCCCGGCACCGGAGATATTCACATCTCATTGGTACAAAGCATTCCCCTTACCGGAGCCATCATCGTTACCACTCCACAAGATGTAGCTCTTGCAGACGTACTTAAGGGTGTAAATATGTTCAGGAACAAAGATATCAATGTCCCTGTACTGGGATTGGTGGAGAATATGTCCTGGTTTACCCCTGATGAGCTTCCAAATAATAAATACTATATTTTCGGCCGTGACGGAGGAGCGCGTATGGCTCAAAATCTCGGTATCGAACTTTTAGGACAGGTCCCTCTGCGTATGTCCATTCGCGAAGATGGAGACAGCGGTACCCCGGGGGCTGCTCCTGAATGGGATGACATCGCCAAGAAGATCTAATCAATCTGTGTCTCTTAATCGATTTATGATGTTTTCATAAAAATAATTGTATAAATATTTGGTTTATTAAATAAACTACTTTATTTTTGCAACATAATTTTAAAACATCTTTTGATATGGAAGAAAAAAATCTAAATGAAAAAGAGAGCATTGCATTAATCTCTCAAATGATTAAAAATTCTCAAAACAATCTCGAAGGGAGAGAAGGAATACCCTTCCTGTTGTGGGGCTACATCTCAGTAGCTGTGACTATTGCTGTATGGACTGCTTGTCACTTCACTCAAAATGGTTATTGGAATTTCCTCTGGTTTGCCATTCCTGTGATAGGCTGGCCCCTGATGATGATTCTCAATAAGAAACACAGAAAAGGCATCAAAACCTATATCGACAATGTGATAGGCTATATCTGGATATTTATCGGGATTGCCTGCTTGGTAGTGAGCCTTTTGAAAATGTTTTCGGCTGATATTCCCATCTTGTTTCTCGTACTTTTGCTGTTAGGTATTGGGGTTGGTATTACGGGAGCAGTCATTAAATTTGTCCCCATCACTGTGGGAGGAATTCTCTGTATCCTTTTGTCCATCCTTACTCTCTATTTCGGATACGATGGCCAGATGATAGTTTTTGCCGCCACTTTTTTGGTTACTATGGTAATACCCGGGCATATCCTCAACTACAGAGGAAGAAAGTCCAATAGAGAAAAGGAGGTCTGCCGTGCTTAAGGAACTTGATCCCCTTCTCCACTCCGAGTTGAGACTGGGCATAATGTCTATCTTGATGGGGGCTGAGAGTGCTGATTTTTCTTATCTGAAGGAAGAGACGGGATCTACAGCCGGCAACCTAAGCGTGCAGTTGGATAAATTGAGCCAAGCAGGCTACATCTCCATCAAAAAGACTTTCAAAGGCAAAAAACCACTCACAGTCTGTAAAATCACCCCACTGGGCAAACAATCTTTTACCGACTATTTTGAAGCTATCAAAACTTATCTAAAATGAGTTAAGCTTTACTCTCCAGAAAAAGTTCTTTCATCTGGATATCGTCAATGCGAGAAGGGGCATCGCACATTACATCACGTCCCTGATTGTTTTTGGGAAAAGCAATATAATCGCGAATGGTCTCCTGACCACCGAACAGTGCACAGAAACGATCAAATCCGAAAGCGATGCCTCCGTGAGGAGGAGCACCAAATCTGAAAGCATTGATGAGAAAACCGAACTTGTATTCTGCATCTTCGGGTGTGAAGCCCAACACCTCAAACATCCTTTGTTGTATCTTGGAATCGTGGATTCTTATCGAACCACCTCCCACTTCTGTGCCATTGAGTACGAAATCGTATGCATTGGCACAGACTTTTTCAAGGTCTTCTTTCTTATCGGAATAAAATTCTTTGAGATGTTCCGGCTTGGGAGCAGTGAAGGGATGGTGCATGGCATAGAAGCGATTAGTCTCATCGTCCCATTCCAACAAAGGGAAATCTACGACCCACAACGGAGCATATACTTTGGGGTCACGATAGCCAAGGCGATTACCCATTTCGATACGAAGGGAGCCGAGAGCCACCTGAGTCTTGCTCCGTCCTCCGGCGAGAACGAGCACCAAATCTCCCGATGAAGCATTCACTTCCCGAGCTATTTGGGACAACACTTCCGGAGAATAAAATTTGTCTACTGAAGATTTGAAAGTCCCGTCTGCTTCACATCTGATATATACCAAACCTTTGGCACCTACTTGCGGCCTTTTTACCCATTCGGTGAGTTCATCTATCTGCTTGCGGGTATATGCTGCAGCACCCGGGACCACTATCGCTCCGACATATTGTACCGAATCAAATACCGAAAAGCCATGACCCTGCACCATACCGGTAATCTCTTTTAGTTTCATCCCAAATCTGATATCAGGCTTATCAGAGCCATAACTTGACATAGCTTCCTGATAGGGCATTTTCAAGAAAGGTTCATTGAACTCTTTGCCGAGCACATTTTTGAAAAGTCTTTTTATCATCCCTTCGAAAATATTCAAAACATCATCCCTCTCCACGAAAGACATCTCACAGTCTATCTGTGTAAACTCAGGCTGACGGTCTGCACGGAGATCTTCATCTCTGAAACAGCGTACTATCTGGAAATAACGGTCGTATCCAGCTACCATAAGAAGCTGTTTAAACTGCTGCGGACTCTGCGGTAATGCATAGAATTGTCCCGGATTCATACGGGAGGGGACTACAAAATCGCGTGCTCCCTCGGGAGTGGATTTGATGAGATATGGAGTCTCAACTTCCATAAAGTGCTGAGAGTCGAGATAATTGCGCACTTCATGAGCCATCTGATGACGAAGCATCAGAGCTTTTTTCAGAGGATTGCGACGCAAGTCGAGGTAACGATACTTGGCGCGCAATTCTTCACCTCCATCCGACACATCTTCTATGGTAAAAGGGGGAGTCTGAGCTGCGTTTAAAACAACTATTTCGGAGAGGCTTATCTCAATGTCTCCGGTATCCATTTTGCTGTTTTTGGAACTTCTCTCCACCACGATGCCTTTCGCTTGTATTACGAATTCCCGTCCCAGCTTTTCTGCCTGTTCGTTGAGGCTCTTATCTGCAGATTCATTAATCACAAGTTGAGTGATGCCATATCTGTCTCTGAGGTCGATAAAACTCATTCCGCCCATTTTCCTTATTCTCTGAATCCATCCGGCCAAAGTAACTTGCTGACCTACATTTGCTTGGCGTAATTCGCCACAAGTATGCGTTCTATACATCGCGATAAAAATTAATCGGCTGCAAATATAGGTATTTTAATGTATCAGGAGATTTATTTCCTGAGTCAACAATACAAATTGCTCGACCGAAAGTTGTTCGGGGCGCATATCCAACAATTCCATGTGTGGTATCACCACAGAAGACAATTCTTTGGTAATCGGCTTGAGAGAGTTGCGAATGGTCTTGCGCCTCTGGTTGAAAGTGGTTTTTACTATAGTCTTGAAGAAGGCTTCGTCGCAATCGAGTGATGTACGTCTATTTCTGCGAAGTCTGATAACAGCTGATTTGACTTTGGGCGGGGGAGAGAATACATACTCATCCACAGTGAAAAGATAGGAAATGTCGTACCACGCCTGAAGAAGGACAGAGAGTATCCCATAATCTTTCTTACCCGGGGGGGAAGCTATCCTCTGAGCTACTTCTTTTTGTATCATTCCCACCACTTGAGGGACACTGTCGCGGTAATCGAGTACTTTAAAAAAGATTTGTGAAGAGATATTGTAGGGGAAGTTGCCTATGATGAAAAATTGAGCCGGAAAGTGTTTTTCCAATTTGAGGTCGAGAAAATCTCCTTCGAGCAATATCGGAGCCACTGTGGGATAAGTCTCCCTGAGAAATGTTATCGATTCTCTGTCAAGCTCTATCAATTTCAGATGAATATCCTCCCTTTTCAAAAGATATTTGGTAAGTACCCCCATCCCGGGACCCACTTCGAGTACATCGGCAGGAGCATTCTCTACCAATAGACTTTCCACTATGCGTGAAGCTATCCCCTCATCTTTGAGAAAGTGTTGTCCGAGAGATTTTTTGGGCTTGACGTACATAGTCTCTTAGCTATTAATTGCTTTTACCGGGTCAAGTTTAGAGGCGACATAAGCGGGGATAACTCCCGAAATGATACCGATAACCAACGCTATGATGAGCCCCTTTATGATATTGCCAAAGGAGAGGACCAAAGGGAAAGAGGGGTTGTTGGCCATAAACAGAGATATGATGTAGACCAATAATACTCCCGCAAGTCCTCCTGCGAGAGAAAGCACTGCCGCTTCTACGAGAAATTGGGTCAAGATCACATACCTCTTGGCTCCAAGGGCTTTTTGGATGCCTATCTGATTGGTCCTTTCTTTGACAGAGACAAACATAATATTGGCTATCCCAAATCCACCGATAAGGAGAGAAAAACCACCTATCACCCAGCCTACGGTATTGATAACTGAAAATATCCCTTCGAAACTTTTGACGAGAAAGGTCATTTTATTGATGGCAAAATTGTCTTTCTGAGAGGGCTTAAGCCTTCGCTGCGCACGGTAAAGCATACGTATGGATGCAATGAATTCGTCCGGGTCCAGTCCCTCGTTCGGCGCCAAGATAATCATACCATCCTTATGGGAGACATCGTACATGGTCTTCCCATAGTTAAGAGGGATAATGACAGCATTGTCGGTGTCAAAAACGCTCACCATGCTCTGTCCCTGTTTTTTGATGACTCCAATGACCACAGTACTTTTATTCTTGACTTTTATAACCTTCCCCAATGGATCTTCGTCGGGGAAAAGGGCTGAAGCGACTTCATAACCCAAGACCGCTACATTGGTGCCGCTTTTGGCTTCAAGAAGAGAAAAATTTCTCCCTTTATCTATCTCGATGTTGGCCACTTTGTCAAGGTCGGGAGAAGTGGCTATGACATATCCGTTGTCAAATGAATTTCGTCCTCTCTTGAACAGTCCATAGAACATAGAACTATAGACTATGGCCCTGGCGTTGTCAGCATGACTTTTTAAAAAGTTGTACTCCTCTTCAGTGATGCTGGGACGCTTTCTGTATTCCCACCATTTGTACTCACTATCGCCCTCTTCAGGCTCCCAAGGCTGCTCTTGAATATAAATAACATCGCTTCCGAAAGAATTCAGTCCCGACATCACATTAGCCTTGAGGGCATCTACGGCACAAAAAACAGCTACTATGGAGAAAATCCCTATCGCCACACCGAGCAGAGACAGAAATGCTCTGAATTTATCTGTTTTGAGAGAGGTAAAAGCAAACACCACACTCTCCCCAATCATTTTCGATACTGTATGTACCTCTTTCAAATAATTTTTCATATCATATCACTTTTTTAAACCAAGCTTCTTTTTCAATTCTCTTAGCGTATCGAAGGCATCAAGCGGCGTCATGTTGTCCAAATTCGCACTCTTGAGAGAATCTCTGATACTCTCCAGGAGTGGGTCATCAAGCTGGAACAGTGACAACTGTACCGGCTTCGAATATTTATCTTTGGCAGTAACTTTGGCGGTGTTTTTATCGTTCTCCTCCAACTCTTTGAGAATCTTTTCAGCCGAATGAACCACTTCCATCGGCATTCCCGCCAGTCTTGCTACATGGATACCGAAACTGTGGGCGACTCCACCTTCACAAAGTTTCCTCAAAAATAGTATTTTCCCGTCGATTTCCTTTGTGGAAATATGATAATTTTTGATTCGGGGGTATTGTTCTTCGATGGCGTTGAGTTCGTGGTAATGTGTGGCAAAAAGAGTTTTCGCTCCCTGACCTTTTTCGTGAATATATTCTACTATGGCCCAGGCTATGGACATCCCGTCATAAGTACTTGTCCCTCTCCCGATTTCATCGAGCAACACCAATGAGCGGGAGGATAGATTGTGGAGGATGGTCGCTGTTTCCAACATCTCTACCATAAATGTCGACTCCCCTCGTGAAATATTGTCAGAAGCACCTACGCGAGTGAATATTTTATCTACATATCCTATTTGGGCAGATGCTGCCGGGACAAAAGAGCCGATCTGAGCCATCAATACGATGAGAGCTGTCTGACGAAGCAATGCAGACTTACCAGACATATTGGGACCTGTGAGAATGATAATCTGTTGAGTGTCATTGCTGAGGAAAAGGTCATTGGCTATATATGCTTCCCCTGGCGGCATCATCCTCTCTATCACAGGATGACGGCCTTGTTTGATATCTATTACATTGCTATCATCAAGTATGGGTCTGTGATAATCATATTCTGAAGCTATGGTTGCAAAAGAAAGAAGGCAGTCTATGCGAGACAGGATGGCAGCATTACTCTGTATTTGAGGTATCGACTGCTGTATCTCCACTATCATCTCGGAGAAGATAGTACTTTCGATAGAATAGATCCTATCCTGAGCCCCGAGTATTTTTTCTTCATACTCCTTGAGCTCCGGAGTGATATATCTTTCTGCAGAGACCAATGTCTGCTTGCGAATCCACTCTGGAGGGACTTTGTCTTTATATATGTTGCGGACTTCGAGATAGTAACCAAATACATTGTTGTAGCTCACCTTCAGAGATGAGATACCTGTCTTCTCCACCTCTCTGTGTTGAATGGAGAGAAGTATGTTTTTGCCGTTGATGACTATATCTCGCAGCTCGTCAAGCTCTGCATTGACACCTTTGGCTATCACATCTCCTTTGCCAATCAATACGGCAGGGTCTTCAGCCAATTTGGTATGGAGCATCTTCTTGAGTTCCGCGCAATCTTCGATTTGAGCTGCGAGAGAGGCTATCGCTTTGCAACTTCTCCCTTCGGAAAGAATTTTCTGAACCGGCAATATCTGTTCGAGTCCCCTTCGCAACTGCCGCATCTCTCTGGGGGTGATTCTTCCTGCTGCGGCACGCGCAATAATCCTTTCAAGGTCCCCTATCTCCCCTATTACCGACTGCGCTCTTTTTCTTGATTCTGGATTAGCGACAAAGTACTCCACAACATCATGGCGCGTCTTTATCTCAGAGAGGTCATTGGAGGGCATAGCTACCCAATTGCGAAGCAGGCGGGCCCCCATTGGAGAGGAGCATTTATCTATCACCTGCAACAAAGAGATACCTTCAGGGGAGACAGGTGCCAATATTTCAAGATTGCGGACGGTAAATTTATCGAGCCAGACAAATTTATTCTCATCGATGCGGGTTATATTGCAGATTTGTTTCAGACTTCGAGTGGGACAAAAATCAGAGTCGTTTTGGCGGTTGCTTTCGAGGTAAAACATGATAGCACCGGCAGCGGTAATACCAAGCTGAAGCTGCTCTACACCGAAGCCCTTGAGAGAATCAATCCCGAAATGCTGTCTTAGCTTCTGGTACGAAGATTCAAATACAAAGGCCCATTCGTCCATAGTGGAAACATATACTGTAGATGACGGACTTAGATATTTCTCTGCAAAACCTTTCTCAAACCCCTTCTGCACCAAAACTTCTTTGGGAGAGAAATCATTGAGCAACAACTCTATGTAGTCAAGACTGCCTTCCGAGATTTTAAATGTGCCGGTGGAAATATCGAGAAATGCTATCCCTGCCTTGTCTTTATAAAAATAGATGGAAGAGAGATAATTGTTTTCCTTCTGAGACAATATCTGGTCGTTGTAAGCTACCCCAGGTGTAACCAATTCTGTAACTCCTCTTTTGACTATCTTTTTGGTGAGTTTGGGGTCCTCGAGCTGGTCACATACAGCCACTTTGTATCCCGCCCTGACCAATTTCGGAAGGTAGGTATCGATGGAATGGTGAGGGAATCCGGCCATTTCAAGTGATGTCCCCCCTCCGTTGGCACGACGAGTGAGTACCAGTCCAAGCACTTTGGCAGCCAACAGCGCATCATCTCCGTATGTCTCGTAAAAATCTCCTACACGAAAAAGAAGAATGGCCTCCGGATAGGCGGCCTTGACTTGAACAAATTGCTTCATCAGCGGGGTTTCAACAATCTTCTTCGTGGAGTTCATATCTGCAAAAGTAGGAAAAAATCACTTATATTTGCGTCACCATGAAAAGAGTTCTAATTATCACCTACTATTGGCCACCGGCCGGTGGCTCCGGAGTTCAACGTTGGTTGAAATTCGCTAAGTATCTACCCGAATTTGGATGGCAGCCTGTTATCTACACTCCATCCAATCCTCACGTCATTATTACTGACGAGTCTTTAGTATCTGACATCTCACCCGAATGTGAAGTTATCAAAAGAAAAATCATTGAGCCTTATGGAATGTACGGCAAACTTATTGGCAAAAATCTCCTCTCTAAAGGAGTCAATCCGATTAGCAAAGGGAGAAAATCCTTCAAAGAAAAACTATCTTTATGGATTCGCGCCAATATGTTTATCCCAGACCCTCGCTGTCTGTGGATAAAACCATCGTTTCGCTTTTTGAAAAACTATCTCAAGGAACACCCTGTGGACGCCATTGTCAGCACAGGTCCTCCTCATTCCATGCATTTGATAGCTATCAGACTTCACTTTGCCACCGGTATTCCATGGATTGCAGATTTCAGAGACCCATGGACTGATATTTTCTATTTCAAGCATCTGCCCCTTACCCGTTCTGCCGAGGCACGACACACCTTTTACGAAAGAAGTGTCCTCATAAATGCCAATGCCGTCATTACTGTTTCAGACTACATCAAAAAACAATTTCTGAATAAATTGTATGGTCCCGACAGGTCGGAAAACCGTCTGTTCACCATCCCGAATGGTTACGATACAGATGACTTTTTATCTCCTGCCCCCCCGTTGGAAGAAGTGGAAGGAGAGGAAGAAGTGGAAGATGAATTTACTATTACACATACAGGATTATTTGCCACTGGAAGCAATCTCCCTGTGCTTTGGAGAGTGCTTCGTGAATTGACTGAGGCCTCGCCCTCTTTTAATAAGAGACTCCGCATAAGACTGATTGGCAAGATTGATACTCAAGTAGTATTCTCTCTCATGCAGACAAGATTGGACAGTCACGTGGTGTTGATGGGATATCGTCCTCACAAAGAAGTCATTTATTGGCAACAAAGAGCTGATGTCCTTCTCCTCCCATTGATTGATGAACCGGAAGCTGCCGGTATTCTCACGGGCAAGTTTTTCGAATATCTTGCAGCTTCGAAACCTATCATGGCTTTCGGTCCTCTCTTCGGAGAGTTGGCACTTGCATTGAAAAAGACTTCGGCCGGTCATATTTTCGACCGCAATGACGAATGTTCCATCCGCAATGAGATACAAAAATTGTTTGATGGTTCATACTCATTCACTCCCAACAAAGAAGCCATCTCCGAATACTCACGCAAATCATTGACAGCTTCGCTGGTTAAAATATTAGAATCAACAAGAGATATATGAAAAAAATACTCCCCTATCTACTCATCATTTTGGGTTTCGCCATAATAGCTTATAGTTATGCCCCCTATGTCCTCCAGGGAAAGATTGTCAACCAATCAGATATCACTTCCTGGAGAGGGATGGCCAATGAGACCATAACATACAACGAATCTCATCCTGATGATAAGACTCTTTGGACCAATTCGATGTTTTCGGGGATGCCTGCCTATTCTATCTCTGCTTCTTATCCGGGGAATTTCCTCGATCCTTTTTATGATTTCCTGTTTCGTGGCAAACGACCGCCAAGATATCTCCTTATCTCCCTCATAGGCGGGTTCCTGCTGTTTTTAGCCTTTGGCACTAATATCTATGTGGCTGCCGTGGGTGCCATCGCCATCACTTTTTGTTCATACAATTTCGAAATAATACAGGTGGGGCATAATTCCAAAATGGTGGCCATTGCATTTATGCCATGGGTACTTGCCTCTGTGGTATATGCCTACCGCAAACACTCTCTGTGGGGGGCGTTGTTCTTCGCTTTTACTCTCTGTTTTCAAATAAAAGCATACCATCCGCAAATCTCTTATTATCTGGCTATCATTATCTTAGGCTTTGCCATTGCCGAGTTTTGCGGTGCCATCAAAAGCAAAACCATACCACGCTTTTTGAAGACTTCCGCACTGTTGCTGATGGCAGGATTATTGGGAATCGGTACCAATGCCAACCATCTGATGCCGACATACGAATACTCCAAATATACCATGCGTGGAGGCACTGAACTCTCTGACGACAAAGACAATCAGACCGGCTCCGGTCTGAAGTTGGACTACGCCACCGCTTGGTCATACGGCATCAATGAGACCCCCAATCTGCTAATCCCCGATTTCAATGGAGGTGCTTCCGTGGGGTCGCTTCCAAAAACTTCAAATACTTATAAAGTCCTGAAAAACAACTATCAGGGTGCTGATAAGATAATCAAACAGATGCCTTTGTATTGGGGGCCTCAACCATTTACGGCAGGTCCCATGTATATGGGGGCAGTATGTATTTTTCTCTTTTTCCTTGGGCTCTTTGTTATCAAAGGACGTTACAAATGGTGGATAGCAGGAGTCTCCCTGGTCTCCCTTTTGCTGGGATGGGGCTCTCATTTCATGTGGTTTTCGGAGCTGTTTTTCAAGTATGCTCCCCTGTACAATAAATTCAGAACCGTATCTATGATTCTGGTTATATTGCAGATTACAATACCGGTGATGGGGATACTTGCAGTTAATTATATCATTGGCACCAACCCTCCCGTGGAGATGTCAGAGAAGAAGCGTATCAAGAATGGCTTTATAGCAGCTCTCTGCCTCACAGGTGGATTTTGTCTGCTATTCTCGATTTTCCCCTCCCTCGCCGGTGATTTTGCTTCATCTTCCGATAACTCATTACCGGTAGAGGTGGTGCATGCCTTACGAAAAGATAGAATGGGTTTGCTCCGCGCAGATGCTTTTCGTTCTCTGATTTTTATACTTTTGAGTGCCGTCGTCCTTTGGCTCGGATATATCCGTAAATTGAAATTCATCCCTGCTATCGTCATTTTAGCGGCATTGGTGCTTGGAGATATGTGGGGAATAGATAGAAGATACCTCAACAAATCTCATTTCTTCAAAGAAAAAGAATTTAACAATCAGTTTGCTCAAAGGCCTGTAGATAAGTTTATCCTTCAGGATACCGACCCATATTACCGCGTTCTGGACTTAAGTGTCAACACATTCAACGACGCTGTGGTAAGTTACCATCACAAGACTATCGGAGGATATAGTCCCGCCAAACTTCAGCGTTATCAAGACCTGATAGATTACTACATCTCCAAAGAGATGTCTTTAATGACTAAAGACATCAATTCTGCTTATGCTACTGCCAAAACTCTTTCCGACATTGAGGACAAACTTGGCTATTATCCAATACTTTCGATGCTCAATACCAAGTATATCGTCATAGACCCTTCAAGTGCAGCCCTGACGCTCCCTTCCAGACTCGGAAATGCCTGGTATGTCTCTAAAGTGATTCCTGCTGCCACGGCAGACGAAGAGATATCTCTGCTCGGTAAGATAGACCCTGCTACACAAGCTGTTTTGTATTCGCCTCTGCTCCCTGCAGAGATGCCTTCAGAATTTGAAACAGGAGGTAAAGTGGTGTTGGATTCTTACTCTCCCAACCATCTGAAATACACTTCATCTTCTGCCCAAGATGGTCTGGTGGTATTTAGTGACATCTATTATCCTGCAGGATGGCAAGCCAAGATAGATGGCAAGCCAGCTGATATCCTTAGAGCCAATTATGCCCTCAGAGCTATGTGTGTCCCGGCAGGTGAACATAAGATAGAATTCGATTTCATCCCCTCTACTTACACTACCGGGGGACGCATATCATCAGCAAGTTCTTCTTTAATTTTACTATTTACATTGTTGATGGCAGGCTTTGCCATCTATCCTTCCTGCAAAAAGTTAAAAAAGAAGACCCATTAGCATAATCAATAAGATGACGAATGGGGCGATGTAGCGGATAATAAAGAAAATCGTCTTATAAATAGCCTTATTTTTAAGTGCTCCATTATTGGACATCTCTTCCACGAAGTTGTTCTTTTTCATCTTCCACCCAACGAAAAGTACGATAAGCAGACATCCTATCGGCATCAGTATATTGGATGAGAGGTTATTGAAGAAGTCGAAAAAGTTATTGCCGAAGATTTTGACATCTTTGAGGACTCCCTGTGAGAGAGAACACAACACTCCGAACAATGTTGAAACCCCCAAACTGATAGCGACTGCACCTTTTCGTGAAATATTGAATTCCTCTTTGATATATGCTACCGCCACTTCCAACAATGAAATGGAAGAGGTGACTGCGGCAATCAATAAAAT
>CAYMAX010000013.1:0-33554 GCA_964388595.1 uncultured Muribaculaceae bacterium | reverse complement strand
TTATCTTTATAAAGATCTTCCTTTCCCGATGGCTAAAATTTCACGTCCATCCATTCCTTCCCGACAAGTCTCTATTATCGATTTCGGAGGGGTTGGAGATGGCGTTTTTCTCAATACCGAAGCATTTGCTGAGGCTATTTCGTTTCTCTCTTCCCGAGGCGGTGGTCACCTCGTCGTACCTGCCGGTATCTGGTTTACAGGGCCTATTGTTCTCAAGAGCAATATCGATCTTTGTGTGACCGATAACGCCATTGTTTTATTCAAGTATGATTTATCTCTTTATGAGATAGTTAATACTGTTTTCGAGGGTCTTGACACTCGGCGTTGCCAATCACCTGTCAGTGCCAACGGTGCCAGTAATATATCTATTACCGGTGGCGGAGTGATAGATGGAGCCGGTGATAAATGGCGTGCTGTTAAAAAAGCAAAGCTTACCGCTTCTCAATGGAAAGATTTGGTGGCATCAGGTGGAGTGCTTAATGACAAAAAGAATTGTTGGTATCCCGATGAAGGATTTCTGAAAGGAGAGCAGTTGAGTGAGATGAATGTTCCCAAGAGCGATATCTCAGAAGAAACCTGGCAGGAGATTAAAAGTTTCCTACGCCCTGTGATGATTAGTTTCACCAATTGTGAGAATGTCCTATTGGAAGGGGTTACTTTTTGCAACTCTCCTTCATGGAATATTCACCCCTTGCTTAGCAAGAATATAATAATCAAAAATATAACCGTTCGTAATCCGTGGTACGCCCAAAACGGAGATGGGATAGATATCGATTCGTGTGAAGATGTTTTACTCGTAGATTCCTCATTTGATGTGGGAGATGATGGAATCTGTATCAAATCGGGTAAAGATGAAGCGGGGAGGAAGAGGGCAAAATCATGTAGGAATGTAATAGTTAATAATTGTACGGTGTATCACGGACACGGAGGTTTTGTGGTTGGAAGCGAGATGTCGGGGGGAGTAGAGAACATTAATGTATCCAACTGCAGATTTTTGGGAACAGATGTTGGACTTCGTTTCAAAAGCAAGAGGGGAAGAGGTGGCGAAGTGAAGAATATTTTCATTTCTAACATCTATATGACTGATATTGCTACCGAATGTATCCTTTTCGACCTTTTTTATGGCGGTATTTCCGCTATGGAAGCTCTTGAACAGGGTGAAGAGGTAAAAGAGCCGGAAGTAATGCCTGTCGATGAGACCACGCCGGTTTTCAAGGATATTTTTATTAAAAACATTACCTGTAATGGTGCTCGCAGAGCTATGTATTTCAATGGTCTTCCAGAGATGCCTATCAGTAATATCAATATTGCCGATTGTATTATCAAATGTGAAAAAGGTATAGAGATATCTTACTCTTGTGATATCTCCCTTCACAATGTGAAGATACATCCCTCTCAGGGCGATGCCATCAAGACCTATAATGTGCTAAATTTAATTCAGAATTGATATGAAGAGATTTTTTCTATGCTCCATATTGATTGTCTCATCTCTTCTTCTCACATCTTCAGTGATGAATGAGGAGGGAGAGAAAGTGACGATTCACCTTATGGGTGATTCTACGATGGCTACCAAGAAATTGGATGGAGGCAATCCTGAAAGAGGTTGGGGAATGTTCTTCCCTAATTTTCTCGACGAAGAGATAGATGTTATCAATTATGCTCAGAATGGTCGCAGTACCAAAAGTTTCATCTCTCTCGGGTTGTGGGATAAGGTTCTTGACAATCTCAAAAGCGGAGACTATCTTTTTATACAGTTTGGTCACAATGATGCCAAAGAATCTGATTCTTCACGCTATGCCCCGGCTTATGGTTTGTACCATGACAATTTGAGGCTTTTCGTAAAGACGGCTTTGGAAAGGGGTGCTCATCCCGTGCTTTTGACACCTGTGTCACGCCGCTGGTTTAAGGATGGTGTTTTGGATGAAAATTGCCATACAGATTACCCTGCAGCCATGAAACAGGTAGCAGCAGAATATAATGTTCCTTTGCTCGATATGACCGCTATCACACAAGCATGGCTCAAAAAATTGGGAGACGAACCATCCAAAAAGTTTTTTATGTGGATTCCGTCGGGCACGATAACGGCATGTCCTGAAGGGAAACAAGACAATACTCATACCAATCCCAGAGGTGCACGTGCTGTGGCTGAAATGGTGTGCAGTGCTATTCGTGAGCAGATTCCTGAGATTGCCAAGCATTTGGTTTATTATGATATAGTGGTGGCTCAGGATGGTACCGGAGATTATTTTACAGTTCAGGACGGTATCGATGCAGTCCCTGATTATAGTCACGAGAAGATTACCACCATCTATATCAAAAATGGTCTTTATAAAGAGAGAATCATTATCCCACATAACAAATTCCGTATTGATATCAAAGGTCAATCTATGGACAACACCATAATATCTTATGATAATTATGCACGCAAGCTTTGTGAAGTAGGACAATTTGAGATGGGTACATCCGGCAGTGCTACCATGTATATCCACTCAAGCTATGTGACGATGCACGATATTACGGTAGAGAATTGTGCCGGAGACACCAAAGAGATAGCACAAGCGGTCACTTTGTTTACCAATGGAGATTTCTTGTTTTTTTATAACTGCAAGTTTCTGGGCAATCAGGACACCATCTACACATACGGCAGATACAATAAACAGGGCGGAGCCTGCAGAAATTATTTTAAAAACTGTTATATAGAAGGGACTACAGATTTTATCTTCGGGTGTTCAGTGGCTTATTTTCAGGACTGTACTATCCATAGCAAAAAAGACAGCTATATCACAGCGGCCTCTACTTTTGAGGGCAGGCCTTATGGATATGTTTTCAATCATTGCACTCTCACAGCAGCCGACGGCATCACCAAAGTCTATTTGGGACGTCCATGGAGACCTTTCGCCAAGACAGTGTTTATCGATTGCGAGATGGGTGGTCATATCCTTCCTGCTGGATGGCATAATTGGAATAAACCCGATGCTGAGAAAACATCTTTTTACGCAGAATATGGAAGCAGAGGGGCAGGTGCAGCTTCAGCCAAAGAGAGGGTAAAATGGTCACATCAGCTGAAAGAGAAAGAGCTGCAAAACTATACTTTTGAGAAGGTTATGATGCAGGAGGATGGTTATAAATGGGACCCATACAACAATAAATAATATTTATATGAAGTCAAACGTCAGAGTGCTTATCTTTTTGATGATTCTTTTTACTCTCTCTTCCTGTGGCAGTAAAAGGGAGTCTATGGCTCTCAAGATGGTCCATTCTGAGATGACGCGATGCCCCGATGCTTCATATCTCGATGAGATGGGCGGAGTATTGAAATGGAATTATACTACCGGATTGGAGCTGCTATCCTTTATAGATGTTTCTCTCAGATATTCTGATACATCCATATATCAATACGCTGAGAAGTGGTATGACTCCATCATTGATGAAAACGGTGTCATCCATTCGTATAAAGAGAGCAATTACAATGTAGATCATATCTGCCCGGGCAGAGCTCTTTTTTATCTCTACTCGCATACAGACAATGAAAAGTATTTAAAAGCTATAGAGACTCTCAGACACCAACTCGACAATCAACCACGCACTTCACAGGGAGGTTTCTTCCATAAGAAAATATATCCCCATCAGATGTGGCTTGATGGTCTGTATATGGCACAGCCTTTTTATGCCCAATATACATCGTTGTACGAGAGTGGCCCCAAGAGAGATTCTCTCTATAAAGACATCATAAATCATTTTCTGGTAGCTGCAGAACACACCTATGACCCCTCTACAGGACTATACAGACATGCTTGGGATGAATCAAGAGAGATGTTTTGGAGTGACAGCATCACAGGGCAATCTCAACATGCATGGGGTAGGGCTATGGGTTGGCTGGTGATGGGAATAGTGGATGTTCTCGATTATATCCCTGAAGAGATAGAGTCAAGGAATGAGTTGATAACCATTCTTCGCAATATTTATCAAGTGTTACCCAAATATGCCGATTCTTCTACCGGTATGTGGTATCAGGTACTTGATTCCCCGGGACGAGAGGGCAATTATCTCGAAGGGACTTGCTCTGCAATGTTTTCTTATGCCTTGTTGAAAGGGGTGAGAATGGGATATCTTGATGCCGGTCTTGCTTCTTATGCCAAGGAGACATATCGTTCATTTGTAAAATATTTTATTGTGGAAAACGAAGATGGCACTATCTCTATCAAAGATTGCTGTGCTGTGGCGGGTCTCGGAGGTAAGGAGAATAGGAGTGGAGATTATGATTATTATATCAACGAAAAGCGCAGGAGTAACGATGCTAAAGGTGTGGGACCCTTCATCTGGGCCTCTTTGGAATATGAAAACTGTCAATAATGAATACTAAAGTGATTAATTTTATTTTAATACTTCTGGTCTCTTCCTCTATGTCAATGGGGTGCAAAAAGACTCCCGTGGACCCCGAGGTGGCTCCTGATACTCCCACTAACGTTGTGTTGAAGGAGTATACCAAGTCGTCATTGACTTTTTCATTCAGTCCTGTCTCTTCTGCCGAGTCCTATAATTATAAGTTGGTAGATGCTCAGGGGAACACCGTAAAATGGGCTACTACAGATACGACTGTCGTACTTTTCACAGGCCTTACTGCCAATTCCACTTATAAATTTACTGTTCGTTCCTGTGCCGGCACCCTTTATTCTGAATATTCTGCTGCTGTGGAAGGTGTTACTTCTGAGGCCCCGGGTCCTGAACCCAAACCTGACGAATTCGGACTTCCTGAGGATGAGAATGACAATATTGTAAGAGCTTTTCCTCGTGCTCAAGGCAGCGGAATGTTGACCACAGGGGGACGGGGAGGAGATGTGTATCACGTCACTTCTCTTGCAGACGATGAGACAAAAGGGACACTTCGTTATGCGTTAAAGCAAAAAGGCCCTCGCACCATAGTATTTGATGTGAGCGGTATCATAGAGCTCACTAAAGTATTAAAGATAGAAAAGGGTTATGGAGATGTTACCATAGCAGGTCAGACAGCCCCCGGAGATGGTATTTGTCTTAAAAATTATTCATTTGTCAACAATGCGGATAATGTTATTATTCGTTTCCTTCGTTTCAGAATGGGAGACGAAAAGAAATATCAGGACGATGCCTTTTGGGGGAAAGATGCTGCCAATATCATTATAGACCACTGTTCGATGAGCTGGAGCATAGACGAATGCAGCTCTTTCTATGATAACGATAATTTCACCATGCAGTGGTGTATCATATCAGAAAGCCTGTGGCATTCATATCACGACAAAGGCAATCACGGATACGGAGCTATCTGGGGTGGTCATCGCGCAAGTTTCCATCACAATTTAATGGCTCATCACACCAACAGAACCCCGCGTCTGTGCGGAAGCAGATATACGGGTAATCCCGATATCGAAAAGGTAGAACTGGTCAATAATGTTTACTACAATTGGGGTAATATAGGCGGTGCTTACGCAGGAGAGGGCGGTTCTTATAATCTGCTGAACAATTATTTCAAACCGGGAGCTGCTACTAATACTAAGAAGAACCTGGTAAATATGATTTTTGCCCCCAATTATGACGATGGGACCAATTCCAATGTCAAGGGCGTTTGGGGTAAATTTTATGTATCGGGCAATTATTTCGACAACACTTCTCCGAATCTGAGTCAGGACTATTATCCTCTATTGGAATCTGTCAATGCAGATAATTGGAAAGGGATAGTTCTCAAAGATACATCAGTCAACTGGAATGGTATTTCTACTATTAAGTCTCTTGTTCAATTTGACATTTCTTCTTCTCCATGCTATATCACCATTCAAACTGCCAAGGATGCATACGCTTCTGTGCTTGACAAAGCAGGAGCATCTTTAGTTCGTGATGCAGTGGATGAAAGAATTGTCCGTGAGACACGAGAAGGGAAATATACCTATACAGGTTCAAAAGGGGGGTCCGACACTCCTTTGGGAGGCATTATAGATACACAGCAAGATGTGGGAGGATGGCCTGTCTACAACTCTACCACTGCTCCCAAGGATACTGACGGAGATGGTATTCCGGATGAATGGGAAGATAAATTTGGGCTCAATAAGAATGATGCGGCTGACGGAAAACTAAAGACTCTCGACCCTACAGGTCGTTATACAAATCTTGAAATTTGGCTCCACTACATAATAAAGGATATCATTATTAGCTAACATAAATTATTAATCAAAAAAATTTCTATGAAAAAATTAACATTGAAATTTGTCCTTTTGGTACTTGGGCTGGGACTCACTATCTCCCTTCAGGCGCAAGAAGTAAAAGGTATTGTCAAAGACGTGAACGGAGAACCTCTGATAGGAGTATCCGTTGTAGTCGACGGTACCACCATTGGGACTACCACCGGAATGGATGGTGACTATGTCATCTCTGTTCCTGATGCTTCTAAGGATGCTCTTTCATTTTCCTTTATAGGGATGAAAGGACAAATTATTCCTGTTATGAAGCGTTCAGTCATCGATGTAGTTCTCGAAGATGACTATGCTTCCCTCGATGAGGCAGTAGTAGTAGGTTATGCGACAGTGAAACGTCGTGACCTTATCGGTTCTGTATCTTCCATCAACAATGAGAAATTGACCGAGCAGCCTGTTACGACTGTCAGCCAAGCTCTTGCCGGTAAGATGGCCGGTGTATCTGTCACAGTAACTGAAGGTGATCCTGACGCAGATATCAAGATTCGTGTTCGTGGTGGTGGTTCCATCACTCAGGACAATTCCCCACTCTATATCGTAGATGGTTTTCCTGTAGACAACATGAATGACATCGCCTCTTCAGAGATACAGTCAATAGATATCTTGAAAGATGCATTCTCCACTGCTATCTATGGTTCACGTGGTGCCAACGGAGTTGTTATCATCACTACCAAAGGTGGTGGAGCAGGCAAAGTATCTGTAAGTTACAATGCTTATTATGGTATCAAAAAGATAGCCAATAAGAGTGCCATTCAGCCTATGGATGCTGAGAACTTCGTTAAGTTCCAGTATGAACTTGCCAAAGTTCGTGACAATGTCAGTGACAATTACGAACCTTATTTTGGCACATTCGCTGATATTGATCAGTACACAGGGATGGCTACCAACGATTGGGTAGGTCAAGTGTTCGGCAATCAGGGCAGCACTTTCAATCACAACTTATCAGTCTCAGGCGGTGGTGAAAGAATCAAATGGACTGCAGGATATGCTCATATAGGAGATAATGCCATCATGAGCGGTTCCAATTATAAACGTGATAACTTGAATTTGAAAGCTCAGTTTAAACCGATAGACAAGCTCACTTTCGATTTCAATGTTCGTTACAGTGATACCAAAGTTCGCGGCAGTGGAGCCAACTCCATCAACGATAGCGGTACCAATTCAGGTAACGGACGTCTAAAACATGCTATTTCTTATACCCCGATACCCATCTCTTCAGCCATTCAGGGTGTAGATGAAGAACAAGACTATGGAGACAATGCTCCTCCATTGAAATCTGTTTCTGATAATGATTCCAACAGACGCCGTAAAGCATGGAATGCCAATGGTGCCTTTACTTGGGAAATCATCAAGAATCTCAAACTTAAGATAGAGGGTGGTATAGAAGATTATCGTCAGATAGACAACCGCTTCTATGGTCTGACCACATATTATGTCAACAATAGTGCTACCATCAAGAATGCTCCCGCTACGAGATATACCGATTATTCGAGAGACAAATATCGTAACACCAATACTCTCTACTATGATTTTAAGGATGTGTTTAAAAATCATCCCGAACACTCTCTCAATATCCTCCTCGGAGAAGAGATGACCATTACCAAAGCCAATACCAATACCAATTGGGTAGAAGGTCTTCCAGACTTCTTCGATGCTTCCATGGCTTGGGACTTTATGGCTTCAGGTACTGCTGTGTCTTCCAATAATTATTACGAAGCAGAAGACAGACTTCTTTCTTTCTTCGGTCGTGTCAATTACGAATATGACAACAGATATTCAGTGTCAGCTACTCTTCGTGCCGATGGTTCCTCCAAATTCCTGAAACAAAATCAGTGGGGTATTTTCCCTTCAGCTGCTGCTGCATGGAGAATATCAGGAGAACATTGGATGAGCGGTTCCAAAAATTGGTTGGAAGAACTCAAGCTCAGATATAGCTTCGGTTCTGCAGGTAATAACAATATTCCTTCTGGCCTTATCAATAAAGAATATGCTACCTATGCTACCACATGGATCAGTCAGGGAACCAATTACTGGACCACAGTGAAAGACAGTGATGGCAAGACAGTGATGTCCAACCCCAATTTGAAATGGGAGACCACTTATACTCACAATATCGGTTTGGACTTCAGTTTCTTCAAAGGAAAACTTTCAGGTAGTGTCGAAGTGTATCAAAACGATACCAAAGACCTGCTTATCAAATTCCCTACTGCAGGAAGCGGTTATGACAATCAATACAGAAACATAGGTTCTACCCGTAACAGAGGTCTTGAGGTCACCCTCAATGTTCCTTTCATTCAGATGAAGAACTTCGATATGACTTTCTCGGCCAACATCAGTTTCAATAAAAATGTTGTAACATCGTTGGGAGGTCTTGATAAGATAGAAGCTACTTCATATTGGGCTTCTACAGAGATTGGAGCCGACTACCTGGTACAGGTAGGACAGCCTCTCGGCAATATGTACGGCTATCAGAGTGATGGACGTTACGAAGTGAGTGATTTTGACTATATAGGTGGGAAATGGGTACTTAAAGAGGGCGTAGCAGATAATTCCAGCCTCATCGGTTCTCAATATCTCCGCCCGGGTGCCATGAAACTCAAAGATGTGACAGGAGATGGTAAAGTGACCGTAGCTGATAAAGGTATCATAGGCAATTCCAATCCTCTGTTCCAAGGCGGTTTCTCACTTTCAGGTTATGTATGGGGGGTCGATTTTGCAGCCAACTTCACATATATGTATGGCAACAAGATTTACAACGCCAACAAAATAGAATTCACCTCTTCTCGTAAGTTCTATAATCGAAACCTGATAAACTCGATGAATGTCTCCAACAGATGGACCAATGTCAATTGGGAGACTGGAGAACTCATCAATGATCCCGATGCTCTTGCAGCAGCCAATGCCAACACCACCATGTGGTCTCCTTTAGTTGGTAATGCAGTATTTTCTGATTGGGCTGTAGAAGATGGCTCATTCCTTCGTTTGCAATCTGCCACCATCGGTTATTCTCTTCCTGAAAAGATTTTAAGAAAAGCCTATATCCAGAAACTCCGTTTCTATGTAACAGGCAGCAATCTTTTCTGCTGGACAAAATACACAGGATATGATCCTGAAGTCGATACACGTCGTAGCACTCCTTTGACACCTGCTGTTGACTATTCTGCTTATCCCAAGAGCATAGGTGTTGTATTTGGTCTTAATATTACCTTCTAAATCACACAGAAATGAAAGCAATTAATAAAATAGCATTTATTTTGGGAGCAGCTGCCTTATTGATGACTTCATCTTGCACCAAATTTCTCACTACCAGCAGTGAGTCTTCTTTTGATGAAGCGACAGTCTTCTCCAATTACTCTTTGGCCGAATACAATGTATTCTCTATCTCGGAAGTTTTCGGTCACACCAATTGCTATCGTGGCAGATACCTTCCATGGTATGGCTTCAATAGCGACATAGAATGGTACAATGGTACCAATGCTGCAGGTAAAGAACTTACCCAGTATAATACCCTACCCAATAACTCTCAACTCAATCTTGATAATGGTCCCTACAATGAAATGTATGTGGGGATAGAGAGAGCCAATCTATGTATCAGTGGTCTTCGTGCCTATGGCAATACAGCTGAGGACAAAGATATGGCATATCTTCTCGGTGAATCTTTGACTATGAGGGCTCTTCTTTACTATGACCTCATCAAAGCTTGGGGAGATGTCCCTGCCCGTTTCGAACCTATTTCAGGGGAGACCATTTATATTCCCAAATCGAGTCGTGATGTCATCTACAAACAGATTCTTGCTGATTTGGAAGAATCTTTCGCATACCTTCCCTGGCCGGTAGCTTCATCAGTAACCATGAGTACCGATCGTGTAAATCTCGCATTTGCCAAAGGTCTCTATGCCAGAATTGCTCTGGCTGCTTCAGGTTATGCTTTGCGTCCCGATGAGGGTACGGTTGGCACCGGCAATATTGGCACCGTACGTCTTTCATCTGACCCTGACCTTGCAAAGAGTGTACTTTATCCCAAAGTATTAACTGCTCTTCAGGATGTTATCAGCAGCGGAAGCTGTTCTTTGAATTCTGATTACGAGTCATTATGGTATGGAGTGAACAATTTCGATTTGGTAGCAGGTAAAGAAATATTATTCAGTATTCCTTTCGGAGACGGCAGGGGTCGTTGGAATTTTACCTTCGCTGTAAGAAGTGACGGTGCTGCCATTTCCAATGGTGTGACAAGAGGTGGTGAAGCAGGTCCTGTTCCTTCATTCTACTTCGAATATGATAGTAAGGATGTGAGAAGGGATATTAGCTGTATCAATTACAAGTGGAACAAAAACAATCTTCAGGAGCCTGCCGGTATAGACGCTTGGTATTTCGGTAAATTCCGTTACGAATGGATGGATACTCAACCATACACCGGAGGTAATGATGATGGTGTTAAACCTGTATATATGCGTTATTCCGATATTCTTCTCATGGCTGCAGAAGTTGCCAATGAACTTGACAAACTTGCTGATGCCAAGACTTATCTCAAACCTGTCAGAGAACGTGCTTTCAAAGGCAATACTGCATTGGCAACTGCCTATGTGGATGCTATTGGAAGTAAAGATGCCATGTTTGATGCCATAGTCAAAGAGAGAGGTCTGGAGTTTGTGGGAGAATTCCTCCGCAAAGGCGATCTTATCAGATGGAACCTTCTCAAGACCAATATGGACATAACCAAGACCAAATTGACAGCTCTTTCCAACCTCGCTTCCCCATACGATTTTATGGATGGAAATATCTATTACAAAGAAGCTGAAGATGAACAATCTATCATTATCTGGGGTTTCAACCTCGGAGAGAAAGGGGTAGATCCGGGAGCCGATTGGACCAAAACAGCCGGATATATCAGCACTTCCAAACTCAAATCTGAAAAGATAGAAGCTCTTTATCAATTGAATCCCGATACACGTCAGTTCTGGCCTCTGTTCTCATCGACCATTACCAACAGTCAGGGTTCTCTTGTCAACGATTATGGATATACCGAATAATAAAGCTATTAAATTATGAAACGTATAACAAATATATTATTAGTCGTAATTGCAGTAATGACGTTCGGATTCTTCTCAAGCTGTGCTGACAAATATGTTGAAGTGACAGAACTCGACTTGATAAGATGCCTTGAACCGATGAACCTGTCTGCCAAAATCAAAAATGGAGACCAGGTGACATTCAACTGGGATGTCATTAAAGGTGCCGACTTATATGCATTGGAACTCTATTCCAACGCAGAAATGACAACTAAAGTGGGATCTTATTCCCTTAAAGATACACAGGTGCCTTTTACAGTTAAGCTTGAGGCAGATTCCAAATACTATTTCAGAGTTCAGTCTCAGACTTCTCTAGAAGGAATAGAATTTTCAAAGTGGTCTGTATATGGTAAGGCAGTAGAGACTTATGCTGTCAAATCATTATTAAATCTTGAAGTCACAGCAAGAGCTGAAAACTCTCTCTCATTGAAATGGGATATCGATCCTGAAGTCACCCACATCACTTGCGGAGTTGAGGGGGGAGAAGGTGTTGAAACCACTAACCTCACAGCTGATGAAATAGCAGCAGGTGCTGCCACCATCGGCAATCTTGCAGCATCTACCAACTATATTGTCACTCTGTATTTCAAGAGTGCCAACAGAGGTGAACTCAACTTGTGGACTCGTCCTTCGACTACCGGTGCCACTCAAGTCAATTCCACTGCCGCTATACAGCAGGCATTCATTGATAAGGCTACCAAGGTTTATGTAAAAGCGAGCGATACAGTCTATAAAGTGGGACAAGTGGATGTCGCTGCAGGTATTTCAGTATATGGTGAAGAACTTGCAGATGGTACCCGTCCCGTGCTTCAGGGTGAATTTCACATCACTAAAGATTTTACCGGTTCCATCTATTTTGAATCGGTAGAACTCAATGGTAACAATCCCTCAGGGACTGCTTATGGTTTCCCTATGCAGCTCAAGAATGGTGGTGGTGCCACAGATGCCATTGTCATAGGAAGTATCATATACAAGAACTGTACTATCACAGGTTATACCAAAGGTCTTATGTATGAATGGTCTCAGAAAATGAATATCGACAAACTCACTTTCGACGGATGCGACATCAACAATGTCAATTCAGATGGTTCGGTAGGTGGAGATGGTATCGACCTTCGTCAGTCATCCAACATCGGGACAGTGACTCTTCAAAACAACACTATCACCCAGGGATTCAGAACATTCTTCAGGCTTGATAACAAAGAAGACAGAACTGTCACCTCCATAGTAGTAAAGAACAATACCTTTATGAAAATTGGTTTTATCGACAATTCCAACAACAAAGGTCTTTTCAGTGTCAAGATGAAACCTACGGGAGACTACATCATAGCCAATAACCTTTTCCTCTATGAGACAGGTAAGGCAGCCCTCATAGCAGCCACTACTGACAATCTCACAGCAGAACAGGCAGGGATAGCATTTTCAAATAACTATTTCTATGCTCTCAACTCAGGTTTCTGGACAGCAAGCTGTACCAAAGCACAGGCTATCTCCGGAGGTGGTGACACCTTGAATGTAGAGCCTTGCTACAATGCTGAAGCAGGCAATTTCAATCTTACCAATACCGACCTCGTGGTCAAAAGAGTTGGTGCTCCCAAATGGTTTACTCCTTATGTTGAACATCCTGAAGACCTTACTTTGACTGTGATTACTCAGGCCAAAGCATGGGATTTCTCCGATGCCAAATATTTCAAAGGTGCTATCGCCAAATCGAGAGTAAGAGATAATCTTCTCATGAGAGTAGATACCAAACCTATGTCTGTTGACAATAGCATTATGGTATTCTCTGATGCAGCCACAGTGAGCAAGAAAGGTATTCCTACAGATTGCAACCTCGAATTCAAAGTCAATCAACCGGGGTCTGTATATCTTCGTCCAGTGGATGTAAATGAGGTCAAAGGCAATCATATCATCGTGGCAGTAGATGGTGTCATCAAAGGTGGCGCAGCAGCCAATGAAGATATGACTTCCAACCAAAAGATTCTTATCAGCGACATAGTCCCTGGTCAGGAATCTACAGTCTATATCTATGCCACCGGACCTATCGGCATCGCATCACTCCAGTGGTCTTTAGATGTGAACAATGATCCTAAATATGCACTTGAAACCCCTGAACCCATAGCAGATCAGAATGTTATCAAAGAAGGTAAAGATACTTCCATCGTGATTACATGGGATGCAATACCCAACGCATCAAGTTATTCACTGATATTCAACGACACCAAGTACAATCTTACAGAACCTACTTACACCATTCCTTCTACTGTAGTTAAATTCCTCGGTATAGGAGGGTATAATGTATCTGTTTATGCCAACCCCGGAGCAGATGATATTTACTATAAGCAATCAGGTGTAGGAAGTACCACATTTACCATTTCAGGTACCAGTGGCGGAGGAGATCTTGTTGTCAATACCGTTTCACAGCTTAAAGATGCTATTTCAGCAGGTAAGACAAGCATTATGCTTGCCATGAGTGGCTCTCCTTATGACCTTGAAGGCACACTCACCATCAATGCTCCAGTCACCATCAAAGGAGAGAGAGATGGTTCTAAACTTCCTGTAGTGAAAGGTTCTCTCAAAGTGGATGGTACCGTAGCAGGAAGTGTCAATTTCAAAGACATATCATTTGACGGCACCGGACAGGGTATTCTTATCGAATTTAGCAGTACATTCGTCTCTGCAGATAAAATACTGTTTAACGGATGTACCATCTCTTCATTTACCAAGAGTGTTGTTTACTGCAGCACCGGCTCCAACCCGACTCTTGATACTCTCGAATTCAATAACTGCTACGTCACCACTATTGGTAACGGACAGGGAGGATTTGACCTTCGTAAAGGAAATTATGGAGATGTCATTATCAAGAATTCTACCCTTGAAAATGGTTTCCGCGAACTTGTGAGAATAGATGCAGCAAGTACCACTCTTTCCAAATTTATTTGCGAAAACAATACATTCTACAATCCAAGTATCAAGGCAGGAAGCGGTTTCTTCAGAGTGAGAACAGCTGATGCAGCTATCTCTTTCAAAAACAACATTTTCATCAAAGTTAATACTATTGATGTGAAGTTCTTCCAGGATGCTGCTGCAACTGCATCATTTGCTATCAGCAATAATTTCTTCTTCCTGACTTCAGCAGCCAAGTTCTGGACAGGTAATATTACTGAAGCACAAGGTACAGCAGAAGGTGGAGCAGTGCTCCTTACCAATCCTTGTCCCCAGAGTGCAAGCGGTGATTATTTTGTAACAGATGCTACAGTTAAAGCTGCTCAGGCAGGAGACCCGAGATGGCTCAAATAATGTACTTCAACTAAAAATTATTATCTTGGAGGGTGTTTTGTATAAGCACCCTCCTTTTTTAAAAACGATAAAAATGATTGATTTTTCACTTAAAGGTAAGACAGCTCTAATCACAGGAGCTTCTTATGGAATCGGATTTGCCATTGCCACTGCCTATGCCCAGGCAGGTGCAACGATAGTATTTAATGACATCAAGGATGAACTTGTAGAGAAAGGCCTGGCTGCTTACAAGGCATTAGGTATCAAAGCCCATGGATATGTTTGCGATGTCACCAATGAAGACCAGGTCAATGACATGGTGAAGCGTATTGAACAGGAAGTGGGAGTCATCAACATCCTTGTCAATAATGCCGGTATTATAAAACGTATCCCCATGTGCGATATGAAGGCTGCCGAATTCAGACAAGTCATAGATGTCGACCTCAATGCCCCATTCATTGTCGCTAAAGCAGTGATTCCATCGATGATTAAAGTCGGTGGTGGCAAGATAATCAACATCTGCTCCATGATGTCAGAACTCGGAAGGGAGACAGTCTCTGCTTATGCAGCAGCCAAGGGCGGACTCAAGATGCTTACACGCAATATTGCTTCAGAATATGGCGAGTACAATATCCAATGCAATGGTATCGGACCGGGCTATATAGCTACTCCTCAGACAGCTCCTCTCAGAGAGCGTCAGGCAGATGGTTCACGTCATCCTTTCGATTCATTCATCGTTGCCAAAACACCCGCAGCACGTTGGGGCACAGCAGAAGATCTTCAAGGTCCTGCAGTATTTCTTGCGAGCAGTGCTTCTGATTTTGTCAATGGTCACATTTTGTACGTAGATGGAGGGATATTGGCCTATATAGGCAAACAGCCTAAATAATTTAGTAATTCATTTTAAATCGATAAAATATGACAATCAATTGTGAAGTAAGATACTCGTCTCATCAGGATGATGCAAAACATTATGATACCGAGACACTGCGACGCCACTATCTAATCGAGAAAGTAATGGCTCCCGATGAGATTAATATGGTCTATTCGATGTTTGACCGCATAATAGCCGGAGGTGTTATGCCTGTCTCTGAAGCACTGACTCTTACCCCTCCCGATGTACTTCGTGCCAAATATTTCACCGAACGTCGTGAAGTAGGCATTATTAATGTAGGTGGAGATGGCATCGTGAAAGTGGGGAAAGAGCAATACAATATCAAATTTAAAGAGGCTCTCTATGTGGGACGCGGAGACCGTGAAATAGTGTTCGAGAGTGTCAATGCCGCGAAGCCTGCCAAATTTTATTTCAATTCGGCTACCGCTCACAAAGAATATCCCTGCAAGTTAGTCACTCTCAAAGACGCAGTGGTTATGAATATGGGTTCGCTTGAAGAGAGCAACCAGCGTACCATCAATCGTCTTCTTGTCAACGAAGTAGTGCCGGGATGTCAGCTACAGATGGGTATGACAGAACTCAAACCGGGAAGTACCTGGAATACAATGCCGGCCCACACCCACGACCGCAGAATGGAAGTCTATTTCTATTTTGAACTTCCTGAAGATGCAGCAGTATGTCATTTTATGGGTGAACCACAGGAGACCAGACACATCTGGATGCACAACGAACAAGCCGTTATATCTCCCCAATGGAGTATTCACTCTGCCTGCGCTACTCGCAATTATACTTTTATATGGGGTATGTGTGGGGAAAATCAGGACTACAACGATATGGATCGTTGTGACACCAAAGATCTTAAATAACCGATGATATGAAAAAATTTATCTATTTGATGGCAATGGCTATCAGCCTTTGTTCTTGTGCCCGTTCTGCCAAAGTCATGGCACGCTATGTCCCGGAAAGGAAAGATGACTTTGTGTGGGAAAACGAAAATATTATTTATCGTGCATACGGTAAAGCTCTCGAAGAAGAGACATTGTCTCCCGGATTTGATGTATGGGTAAAGAAAGGTGGCAAACTTGTAGCTGACGAATGGTATATCGGAGCTATGAAGGACCCCGATTATTACCATTACGACAGAGGAGAGGGTAAAGATTGTTATAAAGTGGCCAAAAGCCTCGGCGGAGGAGCCTCTTCCCCTTTGGTAGATGGCAAACTTGTCTTTCCCACTCACAACTACGACAGCTATGAAATATGTGAAACTTCCCCGGAACTTGTCTCATTTGTTCTTCACTATCCCGAATGGGAGGTAAATGGACACAACATCTCTCTCAACAAGAAGATAACAGTAAGGTCCAATACTAATTTTTGTGAAGTTGAGGATTCCTATATCGGGGACTTCGATTCACTTACCATCGCTGCGGGCATTATCCGACACAATGTTTTGGAAGAGGTCAGAGGAGATAAATTCTTTGCATTTTGGGAAGAAGCCTCAGACCAGAAATTGGAACCCGAAGAGGGGAGACTGGGGCTGGCTCTCTATATGCCATTAGCTGACATTGTGGAGCTCAATGGTGTGGATAATCATGCTGTTGCCATCAAGACCATTCTGCAGGGAGAGAAACTCAATTATTATTTTGGGTCCTGCTGGAGCAAAGGAAATATTGCAACATCTGAAGAATGGTTTCAAAAAGTAATATCTTTGTCGGAAAAATGAAAAGAAGGTCTCTTATCTTATTAGTGATGGTAGCGGCTATGTGCTTTGTTACCGGCTGCACCAAGGATCGCTATCTCAACAAAAAGGTCGCAATAATCTTCCCGTCCAATGCTTCGGCACGCTGGTCCACTGAATATGTATTACTTACCGATGCCATTAAAAATGCAGGTTTTTCATTTTATGGAGCGAGAGTAGACAGTGAAGATAAAATGATTGAGAAGCTGGCGTCATTTTCAAAAGATAACTTTAAGACATTGGTATTAGTTTCAGTCAATACCGATAGTGAGAAGGCTTCTGCCGCACTTAGAACATTGAGAGCCGAAGGCATCAAAGTGATTTGCTACGACAGGTTGCAACAAAATACCTCAGAAGTAGATTATTATATCTCTGCCAGTAATACCAAAGTAGGTCAGCTTTTTGCTGCAGAGATAGAAAATCTCCCGCGTGGTTCGAAGATAGAGATGCTCTGCGGTCCTGTTGTGGATAAAAATGCTTTGGAAGTGTATAATGGTTTGTGGGGCAAGATAGGAGATAAGATTACTGATGGGACCTGGTCTGTGCCAAGCGGTTGCTCCACTTATGTAGCTACTGCTTTGCCCTCATTGGAGCTTGCTGCTGCCACTTCGAGGATGACAACGCTGCTGAATGATGTCTATAAAGATGGTACCCTTCCCGACGCCATTATTTGCGGAACGGATACTTTTGCCCAGGGTGTGGTCCAAGTTCTTGAGGACAATGGCAAGACCACCTTCCCGATAATACTCGGGCAGGACAATACAGCTGCATCACAAGTGCTTGTCAAAACGGGGAAACAAACTATGACTATCGATAAAAATCCTGAAGGATATGTAGCAGCGACTGTATCTCTGCTAAAAGACTTGGCAGACGGCAAGACAATATCCACTTCAGGGGTAAAAAACAATGGTCTGATAGATGTTCCATTCATCGAGATAACTATGACCGTGATGCATAAAGAAGATTATAAATAAACATATATGAAAATCAATTATCTATTCTTTCTCTTTTTGGGATTGTTTATCACTTCGAGTTGTTGCAATAGCAGCAGCAATTACCCTGAACAAGTCAATTATTTAAAAAAACATGCAGTATCTCCACAAGATTATCTGGTCGAAAAGTTCAAAACTTCAGACATCATACTTTTGGGAGAGGACCACGCCATCAAAAACAATGTCGAGATGGTGGGGGATCTCATACCTGTTCTTTACAAAGCTGGAGTATATAATCTCACTGTAGAATTTGGAGCATTTGAAAAGCAGAAAGCGATAGATTCACTCCTCTCTGCACCATCATACGATGAAAATCTTGTCCGCAGAATAATGTATTTTTATAATGTCGGCTGGGCATACAAGGAATATATGGACCTTTATCGCAAAGCCTGGTCTTTTAACCAGACTCTAAAGGAAGGAGAAAAGCCTTTTCGTGTCGTCAATATGAGTTACCATTACAATTGGATAGGTTTTGACCCCGACAAGGATAATAATCCCAATGACAAAGTTTTCTATCTCGGTCCATGCGACGACTTCAGAGCAGCTCTTATCGAGAGGGAGATAATCGAGAAAGGAGAAAAGACACTGGTTCTTACCGGTTCTATTCACGCATATACTTCTTACGTCCTTTCAACCGGATATAAGACACTCGGCAGTATTTTATATGCCAAATACCCTGAGAAAGTGTTCAATGTATATCTCAATTATCCTGTTATCGACAAGACATATACTCATATGCAACTCATCGCCAATGGCGCGTTGGATGAGATTATGAAAGACTGTCATCTGTCAAAAGCTGGTTTTGATTTTAAGGGGACTCCGATGGGAGACCTGACAGATAGCAGTGCCCTTGCCATAGGACACGACAATTTTACTCTCAAGGATTACTTTGATGGTTGTATATATCTCGGACCCGCTTCTCAAATGGAGGGCTGTACTTTCGATTCGTTATTCTTCCAGGAGCACACATGGAAGGAGATATACAGCGAGGTGCCCGACAAGAATTGGAATAACCCAAAGGACTCAATCTCGTATATGAACAAGATTAAGTCCTATGTTGTTATTTCAGATAGATATAAGATAGAGTAGAGATAACTCTAAAATCCAAAAAACGTATTAGCGTTGTTGAATGAAATATCTTTCACCATCTGATGGATGAAGGATATTTCGCTTTTAGGGAGACGTCCGCTCTCTACATCTTCTCCTATGACATTGCAAAGGATGCGGCGGAAGTATTCGTGACGGGGATAAGAGAGGAAACTGCGGGAATCTGTGAGCATCCCTACGAAGCGGGAAAGAAGCCCGTTGGCAGAGAGTGCATTTAACTGTTTGCGAATGCCGTCTTCCTGGTCAAGGAACCACCATCCTGAGCCGAACTGCATTTTCCCTACAGCCGTGCCGTCATTGAAGTTGTATGCCATGGTGGTCAATACTTCGTTATCACCCGGGTTGAGGCAATACAATATGGTCTTGGCAAGTTTTCCTTCCAATGTAAGACGGTCGAGCAATCTGTTGCCTGCCACTGCGCATTGAACATCGTGTATGGAATCGTATCCGGTGTCGGGGCCAAGTACGCGGAGCATCTTAGTATTATTGTTGCGGATAGCTCCGATATGGAATTGCTGTGTCCAGTTGCTGTCAGCATCCATCACTGCAAAATCAAATAAAGTGGCGCTGCGGAATTTGAGAAGTTCTTCCGGAGTGGGAGTCTTCCCTGCAAGAGTATGTTTAAATATCTTATCAATCTCTTTAT
Source organism: uncultured Muribaculaceae bacterium (assembly GCA_964388595.1). Lineage (GTDB taxonomy): Bacteria > Bacteroidota > Bacteroidia > Bacteroidales > UBA932 > CAYMAX01. The sequence continues at coordinate 13,610 of CAYMAX010000013.1, read as the reverse complement.
CGGTGTAGGGGGCGGCATAGAAGTTCTCAATGCCATGGTCGGAGAGTTTGCATCCCATGGAAGCGAAGTAATCGTGACGGCGGCGCAGTGCTGATAGAAGGTCCTGGTAGGAGGAGATTTTCATATCTGCAGCAGCAGAGAGTTTGGAGATATATTCTCTATAAGCGACGGGGTTGTCTATCGCCATAGCCTTGTCAGGACGCCAGGTAGGGAGCACTTTCACTCCAAAAGGATGGGCAACTATCTGTTTGTGATATTCCAAAGTGTCAACAGGATCGTCTGTGGTGCATACCACTTTGACATTGAAACGAGTCATAAGCTTCTGGGCGCGAAAATCTTCGGTCTGAAGTTTGGCAGTACATTCATCATAAATCTCTCGGGCAGAGTCGGGATTTAAAAGTTTGTCTATTCCGAACACGCGGGCCAGCTCAAGATGTGTCCAGTGGTACAGAGGGTTTCTCATGGTGTAAGGCACAGTCTCAGCCCATTTGGTAAATTTCTCATAAGAAGGTTTCTTACCTGTAATGTATTCTTCGGGAACTCCATTGCCTCTCTCTGCGCGCCATTTGTAGTGGTCACCACCGAGCCACACCTCTGTAAGGTCGGCAAATTGATAATTCTCTGCTATCATTTTGGGTACCAGATGACAATGGTAGTCAATGATGGGCATGCTCTCGGCACTCTCGTGAAACAATTCGCGAGCTGTGTCATTGGTGAGCATAAAGTCTTTATGAATAAAAGAAGACATAATATAAAGTATTAATTATTAATAGATTTTCAAGTTCACGGTCCAAATTTAAGAAAAATATTTAAAAATCGTGCTCGTGCACGAAAATTTTGTTTATTTTTGCGTTAAATAATAAAAATAACATTATGAAACGCTTAAACAGATCTACAGTCAAGGCAAATAAATATCAGGAAAAGATTATTCAATTTGGGGAAGGAGGCTTCTTGAGAGGTTTTATTGAATGGATTATTTGGAAAACCAATCAAAAAACAGATTTCAATGCTTCTGTGGTAGTCGTACAACCCATTGACAAAGGTATGGTCGATGTTCTCAATGAGCAGGATGGACTATATCACCTCAATCTCCAGGGACTTGACCATGGAAAGGCTGTCGATTCAATAGATTTGATAGATGTAATCTCACGTGGGATAAACCCCTATCGTGACTTTAATGATTATATGGCGCTTGCTGAAAATCCTGACTTTCGTTTCATTATTTCCAATACTACAGAAGCAGGTATTGCATTCAATCCTGATTGTAAATTCACAGACAAACCTGCCTTATCATATCCTGGCAAACTCACACAACTCCTCTATCATAGATATGAATTCTTTAAAGGCGACCCTTCTAAAGGCTTTATTATTTTCCCTTGCGAATTAATCTTTCTCAATGGTAAAGAACTCAAGAAATGCATAGAGCAATATATTGAACTCTGGCAGCTGGGAGAGGGATTTAAGAAATGGTTTGAGACAGCTTGTGGGGTATATTGCACATTGGTAGACAGAATAGTTCCGGGATATCCCAAAGATACCATAGATTCTCTTCTCGCCAGGATAGGTGTGGAGGACCGCTTGGTGGACAAAGCAGAGATTTTCCATTTATGGGTTATAGAAGCACCTCAAAGTGTGGCCAAAGAATTCCCTGCAGATAAGGCGGGACTCAATGTCCTTTTCGTTCCCAGCGAAAAACCTTACCACGAAAGGAAGGTCACCCTTCTCAACGGACCTCATACAGTCCTCTCTCCTGTGGGATATCTCAGCGGTCTTAATACAGTAAGAGAATGTGTCGAAGATTCTCTCATAGGGAAATATGTCAGGAAAGTGATGTTTGATGAATTGATTACCACTCTCGATCTTCCTGAACCAGAACTTAAAAAGTTTGCAAACGATGTTCTGGACCGTTTTGTAAATCCATACGTAAAGCATCTTGTCACGAGCATTATGCTCAATTCTTTCCCAAAATACAAAACCCGTGACCTGCCCGGCTTGAAGACATATCTTCATAGAAAAGGAGAACTTCCCAAGGGACTTGTTCTAGGATTGGCAGGCATCATCACCTATTACAAAGGGGGAAAGAGAGGGGACGATGTTATCACACCCAATGACGATGAAAAGACACTCAGTCTTCTCAAAGACCTGTGGGCTACCGGAGATGTTCGTAAGGTGGCTGAAGGGGTTCTCCGCAATGATTTCATTTGGGGAGAGGACCTCAATATGATTCCCGGTCTTACAGATATGCTAGTTGAGGATTTATCCATTATCCGCGACAAGGGTATGAGAGAGGCAGTTAAAAATATTTTATAAGATGGCATCCTACATAAGAATCAATAGCCAGGACAATGTGGCGGTATCACTGAGGGATATTCCCCAAGGTGAGATTATCGAAGTGGGGGAGATTACCCCTTTCCCTGTCGCAGAAGATATTCCTGCCGGACACAAAATCGCCTTGAAAGACTTCTCATGTGGGGAAAATGTTATCAAATACGGATTCCCCATCGGGCACACCACACGTGATATTGTCAAAGGAACCCGCATAGACCATAACTCTCTTAAAACCAATCTTGAGGGGCTTTTGGAATATAATTATACCCCGAAACTTGTAGAGATTCCGGTCACTCCCCGGAAATTGACATTTAATGGATTTCGCAGAGCTAATGGTGAAGTGGGTATCCGCAATCAGATATGGATTGTCCCCACAGTGGGTTGTGTTAATGGTACTGTCGAGAGGTTGGCGCAGCTTTTTAACGAAGAGAAGAGGGATAAAATGAGCTCTGTAGATGCTATTGTGGCATTTCCTCACAATTACGGATGTTCCCAGCTTGGAGACGATCATCTCAATACCAAAAAGATACTCAAAGATATGGTACTGCATCCCAATGCAGGCGGTGTGTTGGTAGTAGGATTGGGTTGTGAAAACAATCAGCTCTCTGCATTTCGTGAATTTGTGGGAGAAGTAGATGAGTCGAGGATTAAATTTATGGAGACTCAGAAAATTGAGGGGGATGAGATAGAGTACGGACTTCAGCTGCTTCGTGATATTTTCAAAAAGTGCAGTCTGGATGTTCGCAGTGAGGTACCGGTGTCAGAATTAAAAGTAGGTCTCAAATGTGGAGGTTCTGACGGGCTTTCTGGGATTACTGCCAATCCGCTCCTTGGTTCTTTCTCCGATTGGCTTGTGGGGCAGGGAGGGACTACAGTGTTGACTGAAGTTCCCGAGATGTTCGGAGCCGAGACTATCCTTATGAATCGCTGTGCTGACAAAGCTCTTTTTGAAAAGACTGTCCATCTGATAAATGATTTCAAATCCTATTTCATCAAAAATGACCAGCCGGTGTATGAAAATCCTTCCCCAGGCAATAAAGCGGGAGGTATTTCCACCCTCGAAGAGAAATCACTCGGATGTACTCAGAAATGTGGAAAATCATCGGTACGTGGGGTTCTTGGCTATGGAGAACGACTATCAGCCAAGGGATTGAACCTTCTCAGTGCCCCCGGCAATGACCTTGTAGCTTCTACCGCTCTTGCTTCGTCAGGTTGTCAGATAGTGCTTTTCACTACAGGTAGAGGCACACCATTCGGCTCTTATGTTCCCACTCTCAAGATATCCACAAATTCTCCCCTTGCCAATAAAAAACCTCACTGGATAGATTTCAATGCAGGTATTATCGCTTCCGGTACTCCGATGGAAGAAGCACTTGTACAATTTGTACAATGCGTTATGAAGACCATCAATGGTCAGCCTGTCTGCAGCGAGGTCTCCGGATTCAGAGAGATAGCCATATTTAAATCAGGGGTGACACTCTGAGACTTTAGTAATAGTCTACGTTAAGTCTGGTAAGGATATCCATGTGCATGTAGTTATCCTTTTTTGCCGGCTTTTTCTTCAGAACGAACAAATCTATGAGAGCCTGAATGGCCAAGAATGTCTGTTCCTCTGTATGTTGTGTGATGAGTGTGGTAATAACACCTGCTCTGAGGGCATCGATGTTTTTAGAGAGGTTGTCAAAACCTATCACCCTGCACCCGCTCATCTTGTGTTTCTCCAAATAATTGGTAACAAGGTAGACTCGAGAATTGAAGGTGACTATGTTCTTAACATTGGAATGCTTTGTAAAGAAATCATCGAGAGAAGAGAGGATGTCTTTGGGGTTTTGAGGATTTATAAAAATATTGTGAAGCTCGCATTGGGGGTAATGCTCTGCCATATATTCCATAAAACCTTCACGTCTGTTGATGGTGGGGTCAGATTGGCGATATTTGTCTCGAACGATACGAATGATAGCGACATCTCTGATGTCTTTATTGGTCTGAGATGAAGTGAGCAAGTCGGCACAAAGATATCCGCTCTGGTACATAGGCATACCGAAATAAGCGAAATAACTGTCATCTTCTAGCTTGGAGTCGATGTATATGTATGGAACTTTATTGTCGATAAGTTCGTTGGTCAGATTGTATGTGTCATTTTTGAAAAGAGGGGGGATTATCACTCCGGATGGTTTCTTCTTAAGGAGTTCTTTGCAGGCATCTCTATAAGAATCGATACTGTATTGGTCGAAAAGTATCGTCTCCACTTTGACATTGAATGTTTTGGCATACTCTATTCCTCTCTCGATGCCGTTATAAACCAAATCCCAGTATTCACCTTTTTCAAATTGAGGGAGGAGGCAGTAGATAGTATGTGCTTTCTTTGAGGCCAGCATGGAAGCGTAGATGTTTGGTTCGTAACCAAGTTCTTTCACTACTTTTTTGACCTTCTCTTCGCTTTTTTTGGATACCTCACCCCTGTTGTGTACCACTCTGTCAACGGTTCCCTTGGATACGCCGGCCAATTTGGCAACATCCATAATGGTGATTTTCTTATTGTTTTCCATCGGCTTTAGTAAATAACTGGTACAAAGATATAATAAATATTTTCAAAAATCCGTGAACGAGCACGATTTTTCGAAAAAAATAATTACTTTTGATGTCGTAAACCAAAGGAATATAGATTATGACTAAAGTAGTAACATTTGGAGAGATTATGTTGCGTCTTTCCACACCAGGGTATCTGAGGTTTTCTCAAGCCAAAGAATTTAATGCTACGTTTGGCGGAGGAGAGGCCAATGTGGCTGTATCTCTTGCCAATTATGGTATTGATGCTCATTTTGTCACACGTTTCCCTAAAAATGACATTGCGCAGAGTTGTATAAAGGACCTTCGCAGTTATGGAGTCAATACTTTGGATTGTGTTTACGGAGGAGAGCGTCTCGGTATCTATTTTCTCGAGACAGGCGCGGTGGCCCGTCCAAGCAAAGTCGTCTATGACAGGGCTCACTCATCTATAGCAGACATTTTGCCTGGGATGATTAATTGGGAAAAAGTATTCGAAAATGCTTCTTGGTTTCATTGGACAGGCATTACTCCTGCTCTCAGTCAGGGTGCGGCAGATGTTTGTCTGGAGGCTATCAAAGTGGCCAACAAATTGGGCATCACTGTCTCCTGCGACCTCAATTATAGAAAGAATCTTTGGAAATACGGCAAGACTGCTGCTGAGGTGATGCCTGCTCTCGTTGAGGGTTGTGATGTGATATTGGGCAACGAAGAGGATGCAGATAAAGTCTTTGGTATCAAACCGGAAGGATTTGATGTCACTGCTACTCACGGAGAAGTCAATGCTGCAGAATTTCAAAGTGTTTGTCAGCAGTTGATGAAAAAGTTTCCCCGTGCACGCAAAGTCATCATCACTCTCAGAGGCTCGATCAATGCTAACCACAACACATGGAGCGGGGTGCTCTATGATGGGAAGAGACTTTACCAATCATCCCACTACGATATTACGCACATAGTAGACAGAGTGGGAGGCGGAGATTCATTTATGGGTGGCCTCATCTATGGTCTGATTACATACCCCGGTGATGATTTGAAAGCTCTCAATTTTGCGGTTGCAGCGTCTTGTCTCAAGCATACCATCTTCGGTGATTACAATCAAGTATCCGTGGAAGAAGTAGAAAATCTTATGAAAGGTGATGCATCAGGCAGAGTAAGCAGATAAAACAACGATATATGGCAAGATTTAACAAACTGCAGGTTCTTACTGCAATGAAGGAGACGGGAATGGTTCCTGTTTTCTATAATAAAGACTTGGAAATCTCCAAGAAGGTCCTTAAAGCATGCTACGATGGCGGTGTCAGGGCCTTTGAATTTACCAACAGGGGTGACTTTGCCCACGAAGTTTTTCGTGATCTTATGAAATACTCCAACAAAGAATGTCCCGATATGATATTGGGTGTTGGCTCCATAGTGGATGCAGGTACTGCTTCCATTTTTATTCAGATGGGTGCCAATTTTGTTGTAGGACCTCTGTTCAATCCTGATGTTGCTAAGGTTTGCAATCGCAGATGTGTCCCCTATACCCCCGGTTGCGGTTCTGTGACCGAAATAGGTTTTGCACAGGAAGCAGGTTGCACTTTGTGTAAGGTATTCCCGGCAGGTAATGTGGGCGGTCCTTCTTTTATTAAGAATGTACTTGCTCCCCTTCCCTGGAGTATGCTTATCGTTACGGGTGCTGTAGAGCCTACTCGTGAAAATCTCACAGAGTGGATAAAGGCAGGTGTCACTTGTGTGGGAATGGGATCCAAACTATTTCCAAAAGAGGTAATCTCTGCCGGAGAGTGGAACAAGATTACAAAACTTTGTCAGGATGCTCTCGGATACATCAAAGAGGCCCGTCAATAATCAAATAATAAATTAAAACCATAACTATATGACTACTACCAAATCAACATCTGCCAAGCTGATGACCAATTGGCGCTGGTGGATGTGCGTGCTGCTTTTCGTAGCCACAACTGTCAATTATATGGACCGTCAGGTACTTTCATTGACTTGGAAAGATTTCATCGCACCCGAATTTCACTGGACAGATGCAGACTATGGTACCATAACAGGTATTTTCTCCATCGTTTATGCTCTTTGTATGCTGTTCGCAGGCAAATTTGTCGACTGGATGGGGACAAAGAAAGGATACCTGTGGGCTATTGGGATATGGTCTTTGGGTGCATGCCTTCATGCTTTGTGCGGATGGGCTACAATGCACCTTGGTGGATTTGATTCTGTAGCCGCCATGCAGGCAGTGGAGAAAGGGTCTGCAGCAGCCTTGGCGGTAGCCACTACCAGCGTTTGGCTCTTTGTCGCGGCCAGGTGTGTCCTGGCTCTTGGTGAGGCGGGCAATTTCCCTGCCGCCATCAAGACTACTGCCGAATATTTCCCCAAGAAGGACCGTGCTTTTGCCACATCTATTTTCAATGCAGGAGCTTCCGTAGGTGCTCTTGTTGCTCCTGCCACTATTCCTTTATTGGCACAATATTTCAAGAATAAAGGCATAGGAGGGGGCTGGGAAATGGCATTTGTGCTCATTGGTGCTCTCGGATTTATCTGGATGGGATTCTGGGTATTTATGTATGACAAGCCTGAAAAATCAAAACATGTCAATCAGGAAGAGCTTGATTATATACATCAGGATGATGTAGTGGTAGCAAAAGATACTATCGTCAATGAGCCTGTGGCTGCTCCAAAACCCATTTCTTTCTGGAAGTGCTTCACTTTTCGCCAGACATGGTCTTTCATTGTAGGTAAATTCTTTACTGATGGAGTGTGGTGGTTTTATCTATTCTGGGCTCCTGCTTATTTCTCTGACAGATTTGGATACAAATCCTCTTCAGGTATGGGTATGGCATTGATAATTACTTTATATGCCATAGTTACCGTCATCTCCATTTTCGGCGGATATCTACCTAAAATTTTTGTCGAGAAAAAGAAAATGAATCCATACAACGGCAGAATGATAGCAATGCTCATTTTCGCGTTTCTTCCCCTTTTGGCTCTCTTCGCACAGCCACTCGCTAATTTCTCCCCATGGTGGCCCGCTATCATCATCGGATTGGCCGGGGCAGGACATCAGGCTTGGTCAGCCAATCTGTTTTCCACCATTGGAGATATGTTTCCTAAATCTGCCATTGCCACTATCACAGGTATTGGAGGTATGGCCGGAGGCGTGGGTTCGTTCCTTATCAACAAGGGTGCCGGTATGTTATTTACCTATTCAGAAGAGGCAGGAAAGGCATTTTCTTTTCTTACCTTCGATGGCAAGGAAGCGGGTTATATGATAGTATTCTGCATTTGTGCAGTTGCCTACCTTATCGCCTGGTGTATAATGAAGAGTCTTGTACCTAAGTACAAACCAATAGATTAAAAGTGGGTACTTGCTCCACCTCCACCGGAATGGCCTCCACCGAAAGACCCTCCGAAACTTCCTGAAGATGATCCTGAGAAAGGACCGGAAGAAGAGCCAGACGAAGTATTCGGTTCAATATATGGGATAGTGAATGGAATGTTACGGATGATTTTATTGCCACACTTTTTACAGGTAAATGTGACCTCTTTATTACCTTCGCCTTTATGCTCTTTTGTGGCTTTTTTCAATGTCTTTGCCACAGGGCGGGAGACTGATAGGCTGTGACTTCCGCATTTATCGCAGACGGCATTCTTCTTGACCTTGCTCAATTGAAAGGCATTGATAATCAGAAATGGAATCCATAGGGGGAAGACGAAAATTCCTAAAAAACGGATGGGTGACTTATCAGTTCTGATTTTGGCTAAAGCACCGAATGGGTCATCTTTGTAAGTGGAGATGGTCTTTCTTGTCCGTATTATTGTGGCTATGTAATTGAGACAAATGAAGAATAGAATGATGGAGACTACGACTATTAATGCCGTTAATCCCCATTCAGAGTCATCCTCATCCAGTACATCAGACTCTCCTGAAGTTATCTTATAGACGGCACGAACCCCTTCGAGAACTCCGGCGCCATAATTACCTTCTTTCATAAGTGGCACCATTATCTGTGTCTGAATACGTTTGCAGATGGCATCCGGAAGTATTCCTTCCATACCATAACCTGTCTCGAACTTAATTTCCCGTACTCCCTCTCCCGTAATAAGAAGCATCAACACTCCTTTATCCGTCCCTTTATTGCCAATCCCCCATTTGTTGAACAATTCGTAGCCAAAAGAGGTGGCGTCTCCCCCTTCAATGTTCGGAAGCACTACTACAGCACATTGCAACTTGAGTGAATCTTCCATCTTTTTGAGGACAAAATTGATGGAATCTGCATATTCAGCAGAGATAATATGTTCCGGATCACTCAATAAAGTGTTGTTTTCGACCTTGACATTTGGAACCTCTTCCAAAGTGTATTCGTGAATGGTGGAGTCTTGGCCACGAAGAACTGACGGATGTAGGGATGCAGCAATAATAAATGCTGCCAACAGCAATAAAGTTTTTCTTGTTTTCATATTACAAAAGTATAAAAATAGTTAATTTTGAAAAAAAAGAATATGGCTTCTTTTGTTATAGAAGGCGGGCACAGACTTTCAGGTGAAATTCGTCCTCAAGGTGCCAAAAACGAGGCGTTGCAGGTGATATGCGCTACCTTACTCACTTCTCAAAGAGTAGTTATTAATAACATTCCCAACATCCTTGATATCATCAATCTTATCAAATTGTTAAAGGATATGGGTGTGGAAGTGGATAATCTTGGCAATGGTTCTTACTCTTTTAAAGCCTCAGACCTTAATCTTGCTTTCCTGGAGAGTCCCCAATTCCTATTGCAAAATGCCTCTTTGCGTGGTTCGATAATGCTTACCGGACCTCTGTTGACGAGATTTGGCAAAGCTACCACCGCTAAGCCCGGAGGAGATAAGATAGGACGTCGCAGATTGGATACCCATTTCGAAGGGATGAAGATGCTTGGAGCCGACTTCTCGTATAACAAAGAGAATGCTACATATCAACTTGCTGCCAAACGGCTCAAAGGTGCATCTATTCTTTTGGATGAAGCATCTGTCACAGGCACAGCCAATGTGGTAATGGCTGCTACACTTGCCAAAGGGACGACTACTATTTATAATGCCGCCTGCGAGCCCTATATCCAGCAGTTATGCCGGATGCTCAACAGCATGGGGGCAAAGATAAGCGGGATTGCTTCCAATCTTCTAACTATCGAAGGGGTAGAGCAGCTTCATGGTACTGAACATAACATTCTTCCCGATATGATTGAAGTAGGAAGTTTTATCGGAATGGCAGCCATGACACAAAGCGAGTTGACCATCAAGAATGTTTCTTACAAAAATCTCGGCATCATTCCTGAAAGTTTTCGCCGTCTCGGGATAGCACTTGAAGAGCGAGGAGACGATATTTATGTCCCTGCACAGGAAGAGTACCCCATCGATACTTTTATTGACGGTTCTGTTATGACTATAGCCGATGCTCCCTGGCCCGGTCTCACACCTGACCTTTTGAGTGTAATGTTGGTGGTGGCCACTCAGTCCAAAGGGTGCGTTCTTATTCATCAGAAGATGTTTGAAAGCAGATTGTTCTTTGTTGATAAACTGATTGACATGGGGGCGCAGATTATCTTATGCGACCCGCACAGAGCAGTGGTGGTGGGACACAATCACCAACGTTCTCTTCGTGGCAAAGAGATGACTTCTCCCGATATCAGAGCAGGTATAGCTCTTCTTATTGCAGCTATGGGTGCTTCAGGGGAGAGCAGAATTCACAACATAGGTCAGATAGATAGAGGTTACGAAAATATTGAAGTACGTCTCAATGCCTTAGGTGCGCATATTTTCCGTGAATCATGAGACACGAGATACCAAATACTTTCGGCATTGAAACATACGCCGACCAATACATAGAATATCATTCCCCTGAAGAGTTGATAGCCTCTACCGAACAATTCAGAAAAGATGGTTGCGTTACCCCGTTTCTTCACATTGGCTCCGGAAGCAATCTTCTTTTTACCAGGGATTTTCATGGGATGGTACTTCATTCACTTATTGCTTCTACTCAGATAATCGCAAGCAATTCTTCCTCTCTCACTGTCAAAGTGGGGGCGGGGTGTATATGGGATGATTTTGTCTCATATTGTGTAGAAAACCACCTTTACGGAGCTGAAAATCTGTCGATGATTCCCGGAGAAGTGGGGGCCGCTGCCGTTCAGAATATCGGAGCATACGGAGAAGAGGTTAAAAATATAATACACAGTGTAGAAACCATAGATATTTTTACCGGGCAGAAACATACGTTTGACAATGGACAATGTCAATATGCTTACAGAGATAGTATCTTTAAATGCCGAGATCACAAGCGTTATATTATCACCTATGTTGTCTTTTCTCTTGGCACAAGGGAACACTACAATTTAGAATATGGCGCTCTCTCCTCGTTATCAGGCGTTGATGGACAACTTTCTCTTTCAAATGTCAGAGATGCCATCATTCAGATGCGTTCCGGTAAACTTCCGGATCCCAAAGTCATCGGCAGCGCAGGGAGTTTTTTTGTCAATCCTGTCATCTCTCGGGATATGTTCGAGAGTCTCTCTGCCAAATATCCCGATATGCCCCATTATCCATCAGGAAATGAATCTGCCGACCAAGTCAAATTGTCTGCCGGATGGTTGATAGAACAGTGTGGATGGAAGGGAAAATCTTTGGGAAGAGCAGGCGTATATTCCAAACAATCATTGGTGCTGGTCAATCTTTCAGGAGCTACAGGGCAGGAGATATTGACATTGGCTCAAGCTATCATAGATTCCGTTCACGACAAATTCGGTATCACACTTCACCCTGAAGTCAACATATATTAATTTACCTACCAATAAATCACAAAAACCACATCAATATGTTCAATAAAGATATTTATACAAACAGACGCGCAGCCCTCAAATCCAAAGTGGGTTCGGGGATTTTGTTGTTCTTAGGCAACAGCGAAGCTCCTGTCAATTACAGGGACAATCAATATCGTTTCAGACAAGACAGTACTTTTCTTTATTACTTTGGATTGTCTGACCCAGATTTGGCAGCCATCATCGATTTGGAATCGGGAGAAGAGATCATTTTCGGTAACGACGTTGAGATAGATGATATCATCTGGATGGGGCCGCAGAAGTCGGTTAGGGAAAAAGCTGAAGAGGTAGGTGTTTCCAAATCTTTCCCTCTTGCCAAACTTGATGATTATCTCTCTGCTGCCGGTAAGGTGGGGAGGAAGATTCATTATTTCCCCCCTTACAGATACCATACCATGATACAAATCAATCGTCTTCTCGGTATTCCATTTGAAAAGATGAGGGAAAATGCATCTGAGGAGTTTATCAAAGCGATTGTCTCTATGAGACTTATCAAGGAGCAATGTGAGATAGAAGAGATAGATAAGGCGTGCAATATAGGCTATGCGATGCATTATACTGCCATGAAGATGCTCAAGCTCGGTATGGTGGAGCAAGAACTTGTAGGGGTGATGGAAGGTATCTCCATCTCAGAAGGACTGATGCCCTCTTTCCCCATAATTCTTTCTCAGAACGGAGAGACTCTCCATAATCATTCTCATCATCAGATTATTACCAAGGATCGTCTTTTGGTAATAGATGCCGGGGCAGAATCCAATTCTCACTATGTCTCAGACCACACACGTACACTTCCCACTTCGGGCAAATTCACTCCACGTCAGAAAGAGATATACACGATAGTATCAGCTGCCAATAATCTTGCTCTCGACATCACACGTCCTGGGATTACATACTCGGAAGTACATCAAAAAGTATCACGCCTGATGGCGCAGGGTTTTGTCAATCTCGGACTTCTGAGAGGCAATGTGGATGAAATCGTAGCAGCGGGTGCTCATTCACTCTTTATGCCACACGGGCTTGGACACAATATGGGGCTCGATGTTCACGATATGGAAAACATGGGTGAGAATTATGTGGGATATGATGATACACACAAGCGTTCAACACAATTTGGTCTCGGGTCTCTTCGTATGGGAAAAGTTCTCGAACCGGGGCATGTAATAACTGATGAACCGGGGGTATATTTCATACCTGCTCTCATTGAGAAATGGAAAGCAGAGAAAATCAATGCAGAATTCGTCAACTTTGAACGCCTGAAAGATTATTACAATTTCGGTGGTATCAGATTGGAAGATGATATACTTGTCACATCCAAAGGATGCAGACTCCTCGGCTCCAAGCGACTTCCCGTTACAGTCGAAGAGGTGGAAGCTGCCATGGCTCATTAGTGTCCTCAGCGAAGGAGCTACAGTGTAAATTCGATATATTTTATAGATATTCCCTTGGCAAGGAACTGAGACTCGTAGAAAGTGCGGATAGTGGTGAGATTTTCTTCTAATTTCTTTGTCGAGTGATAAATGTCGTTATCGGAGAGCATCAGATGATGATTGTTGTCTGCAATGACCTCCAATGTCGATTCATAAAGAAGATTGCTGTCTGTTTTGAGTCTGATGACACCATTGGCCTTTAGAAAATGGCTGTATCTGTCGAGAAATATCTGAGAAGTAAGTCTTTTCTTTGGTTTTTTGGGTTGAGGGTCTGAGAAAGTCAACCATATTTCAGATATTTCATCAGCGCCGAAGATGGATTCTATGAATTCAATGCGGGTGCGAAGAAATGCAACATTCGGAAGTCTGTTTTCGGTAGCATATTTCGCTCCTTTCCACAATCGTGCCCCTTTGATATCAACTCCGATGTAATTATTTTCCGGATATTTCTGAG
>CAYMAX010000012.1:0-33615 GCA_964388595.1 uncultured Muribaculaceae bacterium | reverse complement strand
ATCTCGTGTGTCAGCACCCTGATGAGGCGCGTCCATGATTCCTGTTCCTTCTCTTCAAGTTCATCTCCTATATCATTGATAGCAACTATCTTAAGTTTTTTACCTCTTATGGTGATATAAGAGAACTTGAGAGATAGATGCACCTCACCGCTTTCATTATAAAAAGATATTATGTGACCCTCTTGCGGAGATGGTTGATCCTCAGAGAGACAATTGTAAAGATTCTCGTCAACTTTGAGAAGCTGAGAGATGTGGGTGAGAACAGGAAGTCCGAATATCTCAAGTGCCTTGGTGTTGGAATTGATAATATTGCCCATAGGATCTATAGTGATGATACCTGTAATCACATTATTGAGCATCAATTCAAAATACTTCTCATTCTCACGCGTTGTTATCTTTTCATTGGCAAGCATCTCATTGATACGGTTGAGAGTAGTGTTGAATAGAAAATCATACTTATCCCCTTTATTGGTCTTGAAACGAAATGAAGAATCATTGTTTTCAAGAGCATTGAGCATATAAGTAATCTTCCTCGTGTTGGCTTTGTACTCTTTTATCATGAGAAAAGAAGAGATGACCAATATCACAAAAGCAGGGATGGCATAATAGTACTCTTTAATGAAAATAAGATAGGCAGTACCTGTCACAGACACTATGAGCAAAATGAAGTATATAATCAGCTTATTGCGCATGTTATCACCTATTTACAGACCATATTTCTTAAGCTTGTTATAAAGAGTCTGGCGTGTGACTCCAAGTTGCTGAGCGACCATAGAAAGATTGCCTTCATGATGCTTGAGCGCATTTTGAATCATTTTCTTCTCCATATCTTCGAGTGTGCCATCTGCAGAAAGTGACTTGTTTGCAACATCCGAGCTGGCTCCCTGCACTGATACCAAAAGAAAATCACTTTCGCGAAGAGTGTCTGAATCGGAAAGGATAACAGCCTTTTCTACAGCGTGCTGCAATTCTCTAATATTGCCATTCCACTGATAATTAGTCAACTTCTCCTGTGCAGCAGGCTCTATTGAGACAATGTTCTTACCATATTTCGCGGCGAAACGGGTAAGAAATATCTTAGTGAGAGGGATAATATCTGCCTTTCTATCACGCAGTGGCGGCAATGTGAGGTGAATCGTGTTGATACGGTAAAGAAGGTCTTCACGAAATTCCCCTTTGGACACCATACTGTCAAGGTCCTTATTAGTAGCTGTGATGAGTCTGATATCTACAGGAATAGGTTGGTTGCTTCCCACTCTGACAACACTGCGACTTTGAATGGAAGAGAGAAGTTTTGATTGCAGGTGCATCGGTATATTACCTATCTCATCTAGAAAAAGCGTGCCATTGTCCGCCACTTCAAATTTACCTGCACGATCTGATTTAGCATCTGTAAAAGCCCCTTTGACGTGACCGAATAATTCACTTTCGAAGAGTGATTCGGGCAGAGACCCGATATCAACTGATACCATACTCTCTCCTTTTCTGCTGGAAAGTCTGTGAATCTCTCTGGCGAGCACATCTTTACCTGTACCATTCTCCCCGGTGATGAGAATAAATGCATCTGTCCTGGCTACTTTTTCCACCAATGAACGAAGGTCCTTCATGACTGAAGTCTCTCCCCAGTACATCTCTCCGTCAGGCTTAATCTCATTTTTTATCTCTTTGAGACGCTTAAGTTCTCTGCGGGAAGTGCTCAATTCGTATGCTGCACTTAGCGTTGATATCAATTTCCCATTGTCCCAAGGCTTGACTACGAAATCAAATGCACCGCTTTTCATGGCATTTACCGCAAGATCAATATCGGCATAAGCGGTGAAAAGAACGACTTCTGATGCGGGAGAATATTTTTTAACCTCTGACAACCAATAGAATCCTTCGTTCCCAGAGTTAATACCTGATTGAAAGTTCATATCAAGCAACACGACATCGTAGAGAACCTCCCTGATTTGAGAGACGAGCGTATTGGGAGATGATAATAGTTTGACATCCTTAAAGTACATAGGCAATAGGATGTCAAGTGCGCTTAGGATGGCTTTGTTGTCATCAACTACGAGAATAGAACCTTTTTTCATACCTTAATTTTATTGTTGCCAAAGGTAATATAAAAGTCAAATATTTTTACAGTCGTGTCAAATAATTAGACATATTTTATTTGTTTATTACCTTATACTGCTCTGATTCATTGACAATTACACATTGTGGCATACTTAGTGTAAATATGAAGCAAGATTATTACTAAGGCAATGAAAAGATCGTTTTTTTGTATTCTGTTTATTATCATAACATCTGTAGGGTCATTTGCTCAAGAGCCATCCAAAATTTGGAGTTTGAGAGACTGTATGCTTTATGCCATAGAGAACTCTCGAAAAGTCAAGATTCAGGAAGCGACCAATGCAAATACCAAAATCGATTACAGAGAATCATATCTCAAATGGATTCCACAAGTATCGGCTCAAACTGCTGCATACGCCAATTTTGGACGTTCTATCGACCCTGAGACCAATATTTATAGCAATATCACTTCTTTTAACAACAGCTATAGTGTGTCAGGTAATTACACCATTTTCAACGGGTTTAGTGTGGTTAATGGTTACAAAATGGCCAAAATAGCTAAGATATCGGGAGTAGCCGAATATCAACAAATAGAAGACAATGTCTGCCTCACCACCATGCAGAGTTATTTCAATGTTCTTCATAAGATAGGTATGGAGAAGATTACAGCCGAACAGCTACTTGAAAGCAAGGAGACTCTCAGGCAAACCAAAGTGATGGAAGAACTAGGAAGAAAATCAAAGGCAGACCTACTTCAAGTAGAGGCAAAAGTTGCCTCGGACGATTATAACCATATCAAAGCTGAAAATGATCTCGAAAGCGAACTCATCAATCTAAAAGGGCTTATGTATTATCCTCTTGAACAAGAGCTTACGATAGATACTGCTGTAGTATGGATGGTAGACCCTTTCTTGGATAAATATCAGGCTGACAGCATTTTCGCCAGTGCCAAAAACTTTCTCCCCGGCATCAAAATGTCAGAGTATGCCGAACGCACAGCCCAACTCAAATTAAAAACCGCTACTTGGCAACTTCTTCCCAATATTTATGCTCTGGGCAATGTATCTACTGCTTATATGTCTTATGTCAATAGCGACAATATTTCCAAACCTTTTGGCACTCAACTTGGCAACAATCTCGGTGAATATGTGGGAATAGTGGTAAGCATCCCCATTTTCAATGCTCTTTCCAGACAAGGCAATATGGTCAAATCCCGCAACAATTACCGCATAGCACAATATCAAAAGGAGCAGAAACTTCAAGAAGTGGAAATAGAAATCACGAAGGCTGTACAGGAGATGGAAGGAGCTGCCAAAATCTATATACAGGCAGATAAAAAAGAAGCAGCCACAGAGATAGCATATCAGGCCAATGTTCAAAAATACAAAGAGGGACTCATAAGCATAATCGAACTTCAGACCAGTTCCAACAATTTACTTGTCGCTCGTGCAGAGACTCTCAATGCTGCTCTCACCTATCTTATCAAGACTAAGGTGGTCAATTATTACAGAGGTATCCCCTATTTATCACAAGAATAAAATAAACAAATAATATGGACAGAGTTATTGAAAAAAAGAAAGGATTAACTAAAAAACACATCCCTTATATCATCGGTGGTGTTTTGATAATTGTCTTCGTTTTGTGGCTCATATTCGGCAATCACAAAGCAACATTAAAAGTAGATAGCAGATCAGTAATCATTGGCACTGCAGAAAGTGGATTATTTAATGATTTCGTAAGAATAAATGGTCAGGTTCAGCCCATTACCACTATCCAACTTACTCCGCTGGAAGGGGGAGTTGTGGAACAGAAAGTAGTAGAAGAAGGTACCATGGTCAAAAAGGGAGATATTATTCTCCGCCTGAGCAACTCACAACTCACACTTCAAATTCTTGAAAGCGAAGCATCTCTTGCAGAGAAGGAAAACATACAGCGCAATACCGAACTTGCTATGTATCAAGAAAAACTCAATCTTGAAAAAGAACGCGTCCAACTCAATCTTGATGTCGCCCGTAAAGAGAGAAAGTTCAAGCAAAATGAGAGGCTCTACAATGAAAATCTGATTGCAAAAGAAGATTATATTCAGGCAAAGGAAGACTATGACCTCGCTGTCACCAATCGCAGATTAGTCATTGCACGCCAGATACAGGATTCTACATATCGTTCTTCACAAGTTAAAAATATGGAGGAGAGCCTCAACAATATGCGCAGAAGTATGAGTTTGGTTCGTCAAAGGGTGGACAATTTGAATGTCAAATCTCCCATCGATGGTCAGCTCGGCTCACTTAACATTGTTCTGGGTCAATCTGTCTCTACCGGCTCCAATATTGGTCAGATTAACGATCTGTCTGAATATAAAATCGAAGCACTGATAGATGAACACTATATCGATAGAGTTCGTGCCGGACTCGATGCCTCATTTGAAAGGCAAAACAATCAATTCCCTCTCACTGTCAGCAAAGTATACCCGGATGTCAAGAACGGACAGTTCAAAACAGATTTTCGATTCACAGGAGAACGTCCTGAGAATATCCGTACCGGACAAACATATTACATCAATCTCGAACTCGGACAGCCTGCAGAAGCCATTATCATCCCACGAGGCTCTTTTTACCAGAAAACCGGTGGTACATGGATATTCGTCGTAAGTGAAGACGGTACAAAAGCTTTCAAACGTACCATCCGCATCGGAAGACAAAACCCTCAATACTACGAAGTGCTTGAAGGGCTGAAAGCTGGAGAGAAAGTGATAATCTCCAGTTACGAGAACTACGGCAACAATGAAATATTGGTACTGAACTAATTAATAAATATAAATAATAGATATGAGAAATATTGGATATGCATTAAGAACTTTCTTTCGCAAAGGGAATGGCAATATCATCAAGGTTCTATCCCTCGGCGTGGGGCTGGCCATAGGTATTGTCCTGATAGCAAAAGTGTTGTTTGAGTCCTCTTACGAGAGATTTTTCCCGGATAACGAAAGAATCTATTCCATCCAGACCTATTGTCACTATAGTCAAGATCCTGATAATCGCACGTATGAAACTGTAAGTGGAGCTATTGCTCAAGGCTTTCAAGATTATGTCCCCGGCGTTGAATGTGCCACAATGCTCACTGATTTTGCTAAAAATGTATTCTACACAGCAGAAAAAGAGAAGATAAGTGCCACGACCATGCTCGCTGATAGCAATTTCTTCAAAGTATTTCAACGACCTATTCTGGTTGGTGACCCCGTCAAAGCTCTATCACTCCCTTGGCATGCCATGATATCCAAAACCATGGCTGATAATTTGGGAGGAATCGACGGTGTCATTGGAAAGACTATTTTCAATGAGACATATCCAACTGCTCCCATCACTATCGATGGTGTATTTGAGGATTTCCCCGAGAACAGCATATTAAGATATGATGTTCTCGTATCTATACAGATTATACATCGCTCGAGTAGAGAAAGATGGATGGGTAATGACCGATATCGCTCTTACCTACGGTTGGCAAAAGGTGTTGATCCTAAAGGAGAAGATGTCATATCAGGTATCAGAAAGATGCAACTTGAAAATCAAGACATCGAAAAGCTCGAAGAGGAAGGAGGTATGCTCACATATATTTTACTCCCCTTTAATTCTTTATATTCTGGTAGTCCTCATGTTCGCAATACCATCGTTTTGCTCTCATTTCTTGCTTTTATTCTGATTTTAACATCTGTGATGAACTACATTCTCGTAGTTATATCATCATTGGTCCGCAGAACCAAAGAGATTGGCATTCGCAAATGCTATGGAGCAGAGGGAATAAACATTCGAAGTTTAATGCTTTCAGAGGCATTTATCCATCTTTTATTCTCTCTCGTTATTGCAGCCATACTCATTTTATCTTTTAGGGGGACTATTGAAGAGTTGTTGGGGGCATCATTGAAGTCTGTCTTTTCGCCCATTGCCATAATAGTCATTCTCGTAGTTTGTGCGCTCGTTTTCTTAGTGTCGGGCCTTATCCCCTCCTATCTCTTTGAGAAGATACCGGTATCCACTGTGTTTAGAAATTATAGAGAATCCAAGAGAAAGTGGAAACGGGTATTACTTTCATTCCAATTTGCTGCTACTGCTATATTGACATCACTACTGATAGTCATAGTACAACAATACAATATGATGGCTGACGGCAACCCAGGTTATGATTACGAGAATGTGATACTTGTACCCATAGGAGAGACTACTCCCAAACGTGAAGTAGCCATGGTAATGGAAGAACTAAACAGAATTCCCAATGTATTGGATGTCCAAAATTCTTATGACCTTCCAATACGGGGCTCTTCAGGCAATAATATCAGATTACTCGGAGAAGATAGAGATTTATTCAATATTGCAGACCAGTACTGGGTAAGTGCAGGATACTGGAAAATGATGAATATCAAAATACTCGAGGGAGAGACACCAACTCGTAGAAATCAAGTCGCCGTAAGCAAAAAATTCATAGATGCCATGAAGCCTTTCAGAGACTGGAGTGATGGTATTGTCGGCAAGGAGATAATGGTGACAGAACATACTTCAGACACCATTTATAACCCCTCTTTCATGATTTCCTGCGTATATGAAGATTATCGCATAGGATCAATATCTGATCTTGATGAACGCCCAAGTGTGATGTTTTTTGGTGATGAGAACACCACTTACAACTATGGTATAGGATACATATTGATAAAACTCGCCAAAGAAGATTCTCAAACTTTGGCCTCTATTCAAAGTACAGTACGCAATCTTATTAATTATAAAGATGTGGTCATCACCTCTTATAGGGAAGAGATGAGGTATCTCTACGAGAAGCAGCGCAAGTTCAGAGATGCAGTACTTATAGGGAGCATTGTCACTCTGTTCATCGCCCTTTTAGGCCTTATAGGTTATACTAATGACGAGACCAACAGGCGTGGCAAAGAGATAGCTGTACGAAAAGTAAACGGAGCTGTGACTTCGGAAGTGATGACGTTGTTTATCAAGGACATCTGTATTATTGCCGTTCCATCTGTGCTGTTAGGATCGATATGCTCCTATCTACTTGCATACAAATGGCTTCAGCAATTTGCGGAGAAGATCTCTCTCTCTCCATTGATTTTTATTATCGGAGCCGTTGCTGTTCTTGCAGTCATTATCTCAGTTGTTGCCATCGACTGCTATAAGTCTGCCAACGAGAATCCTGTCAAGTCGATAATTAGTGAATAGAACTGCGCTTTTTGGTAAGTGTGAAAATCAACATCAACAGAGCTGCAAGCATAGCCATCACAGACCCGAAATAGAAAGGCATATCTGAACCCAAACGATCATAAAGAGTGCCTGCAATAAGACTGGCCGGCAATAATGTGATGCCAAGTACGGCATGGTAGATACCAAAACCAGTTCCTTTGAGTTCCGGGGATACTATATCGGATATCAATGCCTTTTGAGAACCATCCACTAAGGCAGAATAGCACCCATACATAACGAAGAGCCCCACAAAGACACTTATGGAATTGAATCTTCCAAACAGAAAATATGTCACAGAATAGATGCAGAATCCGGCTATGATAAGTTTTTCACGACCTATTTTATCTGATAGTTTACCGATTGGGACAGAAAGCAATACAGACACCACATTGAAAATCATATAGAGAAAAGGAATGTAAGCCTCCTTCACCCCTGTCTCAGCTGTTTTGACCAGCAGAAGAGCATCTGCCGAATTGCCAAGTGTGAAAATGAAGATGATTCCCAGAAAGAAGAAGTACCTCTTGGGCAATTGTTTAAGTGTCGCTTTAGTGACCGTTTTACCAGTTTTACCTGTGTTGTCTTTAATAAAAATGAGAATGGTAAGCACTCCCAAGATGGCCGGAATTCCTGCTATCAGAAAAATATGAGAATAATCAAGATGGAGTGTAGAGAGAAGAAGAAAAGCACAAAGGGGACCGACTATGGCTCCACTATTGTCCATCGCCTTGTGAAATCCGAAATTCTTGCCCGTTTCATTTTTAGCAATAGAACTGCAGATAAGGCTGTCACGAGGTGCCGTGCGAACTCCTTTACCCACCCTCTCGACAAATCTGAGAATCAACACCTGGTATGGCAATCTCACTAATGAATATAATGGGGTGATAATAGTCGTGACAAGATATCCTATCACCATAAACACTTTGTTCTTGCCGATTTTATCGCTGAGATAACCTGAAAATGCTTTGAAAAAAGCAGCAGTACTCTCGGCTATCCCCTCTATAAGTGATATGGATGTCTTAGATGCTCCAATAGACATAAGGAACATCGGCATCACACTATAAATCAACTTTGTAGAAATGTCGGTAAAGAAACTTGTCAGACCGATATAGAAAACATTCTTTTTGAGACCAAATACAGTATCAGACATAACTATCAGTAAATCAAAGCACAAGGACCTTCCTGAGAAGTGGCGTATGAACGGAACATCAATGCAGTATTAAATTCCATTGCAATATTTCCGTTATGATCTACACAGATAACACCACCTCCGGAACCTTTCATCTTATCAATTTTATCCCAAATCACCTCGTGAGCAGCTTCTTCCACTGATAGGTGTTGATATTTCATAAGTGCAGATATGTCAAATCCGACCACTCTTCTTATCCACAACTCTCCATGACCTGTCCCTGACACTGCTACCGATTCATTGTCTGCATAGGTACCTGCACCTATGATGGGAACATCTCCTACCCGTCCCCATTTTTTGCCACTCATACCGCCGGTAGATGTAGCAGCAGCAAGATTGCCTTTTTTATCCAATGCCACACAACCCACAGTACCGTGAGGCTTACCTTGTCTTCCTGACAGTATCTTCTTTCTTTCAGCAGCTGAAGATTCGTTATCAAAATATGAATTATCGACTATCTCAAGACCCTGCTCTTTGGCAAAGTTAGAGGCACCTTCCCCCATAAGAAGGACATGAACGGAACTATCCATCACAGCTCTCGCAGCTTTTATGGGATTCTTGACATCTCGAAGTCCTGCCACAGCACCTGCATTGAGATCTCTGCCATCCATTATGGCAGCATCCAATTCATGCTTCCCTTCACTATTGAGAACAGCCCCTTTTCCTGCATTAAACAGTGGGTTGTCTTCCATATATACCAATACTGCCTGAACTGCGTCAACTGCATCGCCACCATTGGTAATGATAGAAATGCCGAGGCTGAGCGCTTCATTAAGGGCATCTTTGTATTTTTGCTGCATTTCTTCAGGCATCTGCGGCGCATTTCTATCTCCCCCTGCACCTCCGTGCACGATGATGGCCCATTCCACTTTTTTATCCTCTTTGGGTGAACAGGAAGAAATTATAACAATAGTTAGAGATAAAAACATCAATGTCAATAAAGAGAATCTTTTCATCATAGTTTACGTGTTAATTTAAAATACTTAAATGGTGGATATTTAAATGGAGCATCGACTGCAGTTGAAGAGAAAAAGACAGAACGCTTGTTGGAAAAGAGATCGAAACTCTCTTTTCCGTGATATTTACCCATGCCGCTGTTTCCTACTCCACCGAATGGTAAATTTTCAGAAACGACATGCATCATAATATCATTGATGCATGCCCCACCGGATGTAGTGCGTCCTAACACATTGCGAGCCTTGGATTCCTTGCCGAAATAGTAAAGGGCAAGCGGTTTTTCTCGATTATTAATAAAAGAAACAACTTCATCGATATCGTCAAAAGTCATAATGGGAAAAAGAGGTCCGAATATTTCCTCTTGCATTATGGGGTATTCAGGTTTGACATTATCGATAATAGTAGGCGATATATATTTCTCTTTCCGGTCTGTCTCACCTCCATATACTATATTCCCATCTTTCATCAGCAATTCCAAACGGGAAAAAGCTTTGTCAGAGACGATTCGAGGATACAATTTATTCTCTTTCATATCACCCCGGTAGAGCTTCTGTATCTCATTTTTAAGTTTCTCGACCAGAGCACTTTTAATCGAAGAATGAAAGAAAAAATAATCAGGTGCAATGCAGGTCTGACCGGCATTTATCAGTTTCCCCCATGCCATGCGATGAGCTGCTATATCAAGGTTGGCATCTTTATCAACAATACAGGGACTTTTACCTCCCAATTCCAAAACCAGAGGTGTTAGATTTTTGGATGCAGCCTCCATCACAATTCTGCCAAGAGAAGGGCTTCCTGTAAAGAATATGAAATCAAAACGCCTGTCAAGAAGTTCTTTATTGACTTCTCTGTTGCCTTTCAGCAATGTGATATATTCAGGTGGGAATATTTCCGATATCAGGGATTCCAACACATCAGCAACATGCATAGTGTACGGAGAGGCTTTAAGCACAGCGCAATTACCTGCAGATATTGCCCCTACCAATGGATTGATGAGCAATTGAAAAGGATAATTCCACGGAGCAATAATCAGAACTATACCCAAAGGTTCAGAGATAATCCTACTTTTGGCAGGCATAAGTTCAATAGGTGTATGCACTTTCTGTGGACGAGACCATTTTTTAAGACAAGAAATATGCTTCTTAAGTTCCTCCTTAACAACACGAATCTCTGTCAAATAAGTCTCCTGCGGTGATTTATGCAGATCCATCCAAATAGCCTCCGCTATCTTATCTTCATTCTTGATGATAGAAGCTTTAAGCTTTTTGAGAGCATCAATTCTATAATTAATATCTCGTGTCTTTTCAGAAGAAAAGAACGCACGTTGAGAAGCTATTATGTCATCGTATCGATACATAGATAATAATAACCGATGCAAATATAGTATATTTACATATACCACAGACAAGCGGAATGGATACCTACCATCCACACTACATCGCCAGCTTTGAACAGAAACTCCGGGGAAGGATTCATTATCGATTCACCTGACCGCTCTACGCCGATAATCATACATCCTGAATCACGCATCCCTACTTTGGATAATGTTTTGCCATGGATATAAGAACTATCCTTGACAACAAAAGACTCCACCACGATAGGTTCTTCTCCCTTTATCTCATGTTGATGCTCTTTCTCCCCTTCACTATCTTCTTCCATTACCTCCATAAATGTTTTGATTTGAGATTGGGTGCCTACGACCAAAATGGTATCGTATGGATAGAGATGTTCCTCTGCAGATGGAATATTGATAGTTAAGCTGCCACAAACTATTTGTACTATGTTGATGCCATATAGTTTCCTGAAAGGGACCTCGAAAAGCTGCTTCCCGACATACTTAGAATCGGGAGATACAGAGATGCTTTCAAGACGGATATCGTGCCCAGTCAATTTTGAATTTACAGAAGAAGAGATAGGCGTTTTGGACCTTTCAAACTCCTCTTTCTGATTGAGATTCTCCAGAAAACGTTTCTCGAGGCCATCAAATCGCAGTATATTCTTGCGGGAGAAAAAGACAAACACTGTGACAGCCACCACTATGAGTCCCAACACCCAATAAGAAAAATCGAAATAATGGAAGAACACAGAGGTACAAAATCCTATGGCCAGGAAGAGTCTCAATGAGGTCAATGCTATCAACGGATATTTATTGCCTCTCTTTTCCATCCAAAGCTTGGTAAATGAGGAAGATAACTTGCCTTTACTTGTCGCAAGTCCATAAAGAAAAGGAGACATCACTGCAAGTGTTATGGTGACACATATCCAGTCTGTCGCCGCTGCACTCAAATCGGGCATCTTTTGGATAACAAAAGGCTCCAAATATGTAAAAGATGCAAGAATAATGGCAAATAGAAGGACAGAATACATCAGAACTCTTATGGTGTACATTTTGATAAGGACCTTCCAATCACTATGTTTAGTAATAGTTTTGGAAGCCGATGAATTTTCGTCAAAACGCTTCACCATCGCAGGAGGAAGGTGTTTTGAAAGCCAAAGGCTTAGTGGAGAAGATAATTTTATGAAATATGGAGTGGTAAAAGTGGTAATCACAGAGACTGTCACAACTACAGGATAGATAAATTCTCTCATCACTCCGAGAGAACAGCCCAAGCCGACAATAATGAATGCAAATTCTCCAATCTGCGCCATACTGCATCCTGAACGCACTGCTGTAGAAAGATTGTGTCCTGACATCAAAACGCCTGAAGTAGCAAAAAAAGGAATGCCAATCATCACCACAATGGTCAGTACAAGAACAGGCAGCCAGTATTGTACGAGAATCGACGGATCTACCATCATCCCCACAGAGACAAAAAAGATCGCTCCGAAAAGGTCTTTAATCCCTTTGACAGCTTTCCCTATACGCTCCCCTTCTATAGTTTCTGCCAAGATGCTTCCCATCACGAAAGCACCAAGTGCAGATGAAAATCCGGCATAGCTTGCCAACATCACCATCCCGAAGCAGAGACCTACTGAGAGAATCAGTATCATCTCGTCATTGAACAATTTATGCCCTCGTTTCAACAATGAAGGAATCACATAGATACCAACAAGAAACCAGAGTATGAGAAAAAAGACAAGTTTCAGAAGTCCTAACAGCATCTCTTTGCCGGCAAATTGCTTACTTACGGCAAATGTTGAGAGGAGCACCATCAGTAGAATAGCCATCAAATCCTCCACCACTAGTGTCCCAAAAACAATTCCGGTGAATGGTTTCTTTTTCAAACCGAGATCATCAAATGCTTTGATGATGATAGTAGTAGATGACATCGAAAGCAAACCGCCCAGAAACACACTCTCCATTGAGGTCCAATGGAGCATCGTTCCCACGCCGAGACCAATGCAGAACATCCCGATAAATATGGTTCCGGCAGTTATCAGTGCAGTACTCCCCACATTGAGAAGTTTTTTAAAACTGAACTCGAGGCCGAGAGCAAACAAGAGGAAGATGATACCAATCTCTGACCACTGTTTCACCGTATCGGGACTGGTGACATTTGGAAACAATCCGAAATGAGGCCCTACGAGAAATCCTGCAACTATATATCCGAGGATGAGTGGTTGTTTAAGCCATCTGAAAATCAGAGTAATAAACCCTGCTGAGATAAAAATGAGCGCCAAATCGGCTACAAGATTCAGATCAGATTGTTTTCCATACGGGCGGCAAAGTTACTAAAAAAATTAATGTATGGTTTTTAGACAGTCAATGTATGAAAAATAGACACAATTATAAAAAAATAATTTCATAACTTACTTATACACAGCGCATTATTTAGTTTGGCACAAAGTTGGATATATTGATGTCACAAATGAAAATGATAATTAAAGTTAAATAGTTATGTTAAAAGTTGAAAATTTAAGTAAAGTATTTCGCACAGAAGAAATTGAGACCATCGCACTCAATAACGTCTCTTTCGAGATTCAACAGGGAGAATTTTTGGCAATTATGGGACCTTCAGGATGTGGTAAATCTACACTCCTGAATATTCTTGGCCTTTTGGACAATCCTTCATCAGGTAAATATGAACTTCTGGGCAAAGAGGTCGGTTCTCTCAAAGAAAAAGACCGCACACTCTATCGTAAAGGTAATATTGGATTTGTATTCCAGAGTTTTAACCTGATAGAAGAACTCTCTGTCTATGAAAATGTAGAATTACCTCTCATCTACCTAAAGGTAAAAGCATCAGATCGTAAAGAACGTGTAAATGAGATTCTCAAGAGGATGAATATCGCTCATCGTGCTTCTCATTTTCCTCAACAGCTTTCAGGCGGTCAGCAACAGAGAGTTGCCATCGCACGTGCAGTGGTAGCCAATCCCAAACTGATTCTCGCCGATGAGCCAACAGGTAATTTGGACTCTACCAATGGTAAAGAAGTGATGGAACTTCTTACTGAACTCAACAGAGAAGGCACTACCATAGTTATGGTGACACATAGCCAGAGAGACGCCGGATATGCACATCGAGTTCTCAATCTTTTCGATGGACAAATCGTTACGGACGTCAAGAACAACCTTTAATCCATGCTCTCCTTTCTTAGAAACCTGCGTAGGCTCAAAACTGCCTATCTACTGAATATTATAGGTCTTTCAGTAGCTTTTGCCGCCTTCATTATCATAATGATCCAGGTTCGTCATGAATTTGGATTTGACAGAAGCACTCCTCATCACGACGTGATATTCAGAGCCGAGCAGCGTTTTGTAGAAGAAAATCCTTTTACTTCAGTTGACGATATTACTCCGATATTTTCGGAGAATGTCGCCAACGAACTTTTTGCCTCCTCCCCTTTAATAGAATCGGGTTGCATCATTTTTCCTTTTACTGATAACACCTATTTCACCATAGAGACGCCTCATGGTAAAAAGGGTTTTAAATTCGATTTCGACCCCTGTTCAAAAGATATTTATAAAGTATTTGACTTCAATATGGCAGAAGGAGCTGCTGAAAGTCTTGAACAGCCCGCCAGCTGCCTCATTCCAGAATCGCTTGCCAAGATTATGTTCCCCGATGAAAGTGCCATGGGCAAGCAACTCCATCCCAAGGAAGGCCTCTATCAGGTAGCAAACCATGATTTCACTATCACGGGAGTTTATAAAGATTTTGAAAACTCTCAGCTTAAGAACAATATTTATGTAGTGATGGATATCCCCAACACCAATTGGGGACAGTTTAACTGTTTTGCCTATCTGAGACTTCGTAATGCCGGGGATGCGCAAGCTGTTATCGACAATTACCAGAGAACCAGGACTATCAATGACTTCACATCAAGTATCAGCATTCGTCTCACACCGCTGACAGACATCTATTTTCTTGATGATTGTCTATATGATGACCGAGCCTCCCACGGAAGCCTCTCTACTACTATAATTCTTCTAAGTATAGGAATTCTCATCCTCATTCTGGCAGCAATCAATTTTACCAATTTTTCTATGGCGTTGGTCCCGTTTCGCATCAAATCTATCAACACCAAAAAGGTATTGGGCAGTTCCAATGCCCAAATAGAAAGGTCGCTTATAGCCGATGCAGTATGGACCTCATTTTTCTCCGCACTCTTTTCCATTTTTATAGTTTTTTGCATCGGGAAAAGTTCTCTCGCCAATGTAGCTACTACCTCCATTGCCCTCTCCTACAATTGGGATATTGTTCTCGGAACTCTACTCCTATCTGTCATCATAGGAATTATTGCCGGTATATATCCATCTTATTATTCTACATCATTTTCTCCCGCTTTGGTGCTCAAAGGCAGTTTTGGTCTCTCTCCTAAAGGATTATTACTTCGTAAAATATTAGTTTCAGTTCAATTTATCATCTCTCTTTCTCTGATTACTTGCTCTCTGGTCATCCAAAAGCAAAACAGATATCTGTCCAAAGGAGAGTTGGGTTTTGACCGCAACGACCTTTATATCACTGAGATAAATCCAGGTCTGATATATGAAAAATCACAATATATTGAGCAGACTGTCAATGCCATTCCCGGGGTGGTAAATATGGCTTTTGCTCAAGACAAAATATGCTCTCGAGACAATTATCAAAGATGGTTGTTTAAGGTTGATACCACGGATGTATCCTCCACAGTTATGCTTGTATCCTGGAACTATCCGGCTACTCTAGGACTTACTGCTATTCAAGGCTCATTACCCACACATTGTAACGATACTTCATACTTACCCATTGTCAATAACAAATTTATTGAAGATTATCATTGCACTATCAATTCCCGAATTCAAGATGACTACTACTTCTCTTCCAAAATACAGGCAGTTACTGACGACATCAGGGTGTTCTCTCTTAAGAAAGCCATTGACCCCACAGTGATGATGGTCATTCCTGACAACAGAGGCAGCTTCGCTTATATGTATCTTCGCCTCAACCATAGTTCTGAGCAGGAAGTTATCCTCAGAGATGTAGAAAAATTACTATTGGAATTGGACCCTACCTATCCATACAATTTTGAGTCTTTTAACGATATTCTTGCACAACGTTTCGATGAAGAAGCAAAATTCGAAAAAGGAATCAAAGCATTCAGCATCCTTGCCATTATTATCTCTATGATAGGGGTATTTGGTCTTATACTCTTTGACACACAGCAGAAACGCAAAGAAATAGCTATCAGGCGTGTACTTGGTGCCACAGATAGCGAAGTGATGAAAATGTTTTCCCGTTCATATGTCATATTGCTTAGTACCTGCTTTGTCATCTCTATTCCCATAGTCATCTATATATGCTCTGTATGGCTTAATAATTTCTCTGATAAAGTGTCCCTGGGAGTGCTCCCATTTATCATTGCATTTGCCATTATTTTCTTGATTACCATGGGGACAATATCTTTCCAGGTATTGCGTTCTGTAAGAAATAATCCTGTCAATTCTATCTCAGTCGATTAGATTTCGCAAGAAATGCATTATCTTTGAAAAATGTCTTTTGAAGATATCTATCGCGATTATTACGCTCGCTTATACCGATTTGCCAAGGTATATGTAGAGGATGAAGATGATGCCCAGAACATCGTTCAGGATGTTTTTGAGACTCTTTGGGAAAGGCGTAGGATGATGCTGCCCAAAATCGGAACTTCAACTTATCTCTTCACTCTGGTTCGCAACCGATGCATAGATTTTCTCAGGCATTCCTATGCCGTCAAAAAAAATGAAAAAGAACTCTCTTCCAACCTTCAGGACTTGATGAGTATGGAACACCCTGAAGAATACGAGGCACAGATATCGAGATTGGAAGCAGCGATCAACGACCTGCCACCTAAGTGTAAAGAGATTATCATTCTCTGCAAAATCAAGGGGAAAACCCATTCCGAGGCGGCCGAAATTTTAGGTGTATCTGTCAGCACCATAGAGACACAAATCTCTATTGCCATACAAAAATTAAAGAAATCTCTAATTTTTTAATTTCTTTTAGTGGTTTTCATCATCCTTCTCGTTTTAAAGATATGAAACGAGAAATCTCAGATAAAAATATAGAAGGGTTGTTGGCTCTTATCCCTGCAGAAGGAGACAAAGAACTTGCAGAGAGAAAGTTAATTTCTTTTAAGAAGAGACACACACCTCATCACTTCCGCAGCATCATCTGGTATGCAGCGGCTGCAGTGATAGTGCTTTTGGCCGGCACCCTCGTCATTCTCCGATTCCAAGATAAACCATCTGTCAGAGAATATCTTGCAAAGAACAATATTATCTCCAACAATGACAATTCTATTGTCATCCACTCCTCTCCAAGCACTCGGGAGATATCCACAGGCCCCGGAGAAGTAAGTACCTTCACACTTGAAGACGGGACAATAGTTTGGCTCAACGCCAAGTCAGTATTGAGGTATCCAAAATCATTCAACCAAAAAGAACGCCATGTAGAGCTTGTCGAAGGCGAAGCATTTTTTGAAGTTGCTCACAATAAGGATTTGCCATTCGTAGTATCATCTTGCGGATATGACATTAAAGTCTTGGGGACCAAATTCAATGTATTTGCCTACAACCGGGGAGATTTCAAGACTTCATTGGTGGAAGGCTCCATTGAGATTCGCAACACATCCTCTATGACCTCTCCCATAAAAATGAAGCCCAATGAGTCGGCAAGCGATGTAAAAGGCGAATTGGTAAAGGGTTCGATAAATTCGACAGGAGAACTGATGTGGAAAGAGGGTCTTTACGTGTTTGACAATGCTCCCCTCTCCGAAATAACTTCCAGACTCGAACTCTATTTTGGAGCGAAGATAGTGATAGAAGATTCAGATGTGGCAAATCATCGACTAAGCGGCAAATTCCGTTATCTCGACGGACCTGATGTGGCACTAAATACTCTGAAGCTTGCTTATCATTTCGACTATGAATATGATTCAGCTAACAATAGATTTATAATCACCAAATAACAAAGAGCCGGAAGGCGCTCGAAACACCCACCGGCTCATCACAAAATAAAAGTATCAACCCTTATTTAATTACAAAGTTATGAAAAAAATTTTAACAACATTGTGTTTGCTCTCATTTTGTATGATTACAGCATTCGCTTTCAGACCTCTTCCCCCCTCAGAGCAAAGGGCACCCATTACTATCAGCGGAAGCTTATTATCCCTATCATCTCTGATAGGTGAGATAGAGAAGCAGACAGACTATCTCTTCGTTTACAGCGAAGAAGACGTAGATATTGATAAGATGGTGGAAGTCAAAGAAGGTAAGAATTCTGTGAAAGATTGCCTTTCCAAAGTTCTCTCCGCCACCGGATTGAAATATTTCTTCGAGAACAATTACATAGTCCTTACTCGAGATTTTCCAGACATCACTTCCTTACAGGGACGTATCGTGGACAGCAAGACTAAGCATCCATTGATGTTTGCCTCCATTGCCCTCGTGAAGAATGGAATCAGCAATGTCTCCAACGGCGAAGGATTTTTCTCTCTCAAATTCCCATCATCTATGGCCTCAGACTCAGTCAAATTCTCATATTTGGGATATGAGACTGCAATATTTGCTATATCTGACCTGACAGATGGAAATGGTTATAAGACCATCGCATTACAGCCTTATTCTTTCGAACTGAGCGAGGTAGTGATTACCCCCAAGGATGCCGCCTCTATAGTAATGAAAGCCTTAGATAATGTGCCAAATAATTATCCACAGAAAGAGATGCAAATGACCGGCTTTTACAGAGAGATGATTAAAAAGGGCAATAACTTTGTAACCCTTACAGAGGCTGCACTTGACATCAATAAGTCATCTTATAGCAATTCCTTTACTATGGATCGCGCAAGTATTTATAAGGGAAGAGGAAGTATTGATTGGAAGAAGATAGATACCGTCTTTATCAAATTCAGCGGAGGTATCAACTCTGCCTTTGAGACAGATTTGATGAAAGATCCATTTTTGGGAGTTTATCCCCAGGATATTACCAAATACTATGATTTTGCAATGGAACAGCCGGTCTCTATTGATGGCAAGACACATTATGTCATTTCTTTCAAGCAAAATGAGAATTCAAATGACTTCCTTTTCAACGGCAAACTCTACATCGAAAAGAACTCCTTTGCAGTGACTCGCGCAGAATTCTCAGTCAATGTCGGAGAAAGAGGTGTACAGGCATCTTCATTGTTTATCAAGAAAAAACCCGCTGAGCTCAAATCTGAGATGCAATATGCTTCCTATCTCGTGCAGTATAAAGAATATCAAGGTCAATGGGTATTTGACTACACCCGCACCGAACTGAAGTTCTCTGCCAAATGGAAAAACAAACTTTTCAAAGACTCTTATACCATCATCTCTGAGATGGCCATTACAGACCGGAGTTATGATCTTCTTAAAATCCCTTATGACAAGAGAATCAGAAAGAATGATATCATTATGGACAAAGTGGCCGACTTTAAGGATGAAGATTTCTGGAAAGATTACAATATCATAGAACCTGAATCAGGTATCGATAATATTATTTCAAGAATTATCAAACAGTTGCAGAAGAAGCAGCAGAAGAAATAACACCACTACCTATCATTTCAAGATCCTGGGTGTACCAGACTGCAAATTGTCCCGGAGTGATACCTCGCTGGTATTGTTCGAAAACAATAAAAAGAGAGTCAGTACACTGATATAAAGTGGCATTCTGAAGAGGTTGGCGATAGCGGATACGAACACGATAGTCCCGCGACTCGCCAACCTTCATTTTCATATCATCACGAATCCAGTGAATCTCGTCATTTGAAATACGCAGTGCTATTCGCAATAATCCTGGATGATTCTGCCCCTCCCCCACATATATGGTATTGTTGGGAATATCCGTATGAATGATAAACAGATGGTCTTTGTGCCCACCGATATTTAGACCTTTGCGTTGGCCGATAGTATAATAATGTGCACCTATATGGCGCCCGACGACATTACCATCACTTTCCCTGTAAGGATACTCTGACGATAGCATCTTTAGGGCATCATCTATGGAAGAACATCCCGACATCTGCTTGGCATTTACGAGATGGCTGCCATCCAATGTCCCGGAAGGGATGGCGGAAGCAATCTTATAACCGGGGTAACCTGACAAAGTATCATAAAATGAGGGAGATATCTCCACCACATTGCCTTCTTTGGTCTTAAGCTGTTGCTGTAGAAAGACAGGGAGGTCCACTTTCCCGACGAAGCAAATACCTTGAGAATCTTTCTTGAGTGCACTTGGCAAATCTCCTTTTTTGGCCAATTGTCTCACTTCCGGTTTTAACATATCTCCTATTGGGAAAATCGCTTTAGAAAGCTGCTTTTGGGAGAGCCCACATAGAAAATAGGATTGGTCTTTATTGGGGTCAGTGCCTGCCAAAATTCGATAAGTTTCGCTGCCATCTTCATTTATGACAGTCTCTCTGCGGCAGTAGTGCCCTGTAGCTACATAGTCTGCACCAAGAGATTGAGCAGCTTCAAGAAAAGCATCAAACTTAATCTTGCTGTTGCACATAACATCGGGGTTGGGAGTGCGCCCCTTCTCATATTCGGAGAACATATAATCGACCACCTGGTGACGATATTGCGTGGAAAGATCTACAAAATGAAAAGGAATCCCAATCTTTTTGGCAACCATCTTGGCCACATTGAGATCTTCTTCCCATTCGCAATCGCCATGGAGAGTGCCGGTGGTATCGTGCCAATTTTGCATAAATAGAGCAAACACATCATACCCCTGTTCCTTAAGAAGAAGAGCAGCGACAGATGAATCTACACCTCCTGAGAGTCCAACACAGATTTTCATAATTCAAAAGTAACAAAAACGGGGAAATATCGCATTTTTGATAAATTGTTTTAACTTTGCGCCGGGGTAAGTCTTACACGACCAGCTCCTACCCAACTCCCCCAGGACCGGAAGGTAGCAAGGGTACGGTGGTTGAGCGGTGCGATGTAATCAGCTTACCCTTTTTCTTTTATATAAGATTGTCGAAAGCAAACGGCATCAGGCAAAGCACTGATGAAAACACTTCTATGCGCGACTCTCCTCCCACTATGACTTTTATTGGTTTACGCGCTCTTGTTTCGGACTCTACGAGCACCTGACGACAAGCACCACATGGATATGTAGGGTCTTTGAGCATCTTCCCATTATGCACTCCGGTGACGGCTATGGCCTCGATATCTGAATCGGGATATGTAGCGTGAGCAGAAAATACTGCTGTACGTTCTGCACAAAGGCCTGATGGATATGCTGCATTTTCTTGGTTGGCACCTACAACGAAGCGGCCATTGGAAAGCCTTACTGCAGCTCCTACGCGAAATTTGGAATATGGTGAGTAAGAAGCATCCGAAGCAGCAATGGCTTTTTGAAGAAGTATTCTGTCCTCTTCAGGAAGTTCGTCAATAGATGAATAGGTAAGGAAATCGATAACAAGAGTTTTACTTTCCATTATAAAAGTGTTATGTTACACAAAAATAAATATATTCTCCCATTAATTCTCTCTTTTTGCTATTTTTGTGGTAGATAATCATCGCAATGGTCAGAAAAGTATTATTCGGTTTTCTTCTTGCAGTCGTTTCTGTGCCTCTTCTTTCGCAGACCACCTATTCCAGACAAGACTATATCGATATGTACAAGGATGTCGCTATCTCTCACATGATATCTCACGGCATTCCTGCCAGCATCACTTTGGCTCAAGGGTGCCTTGAATCGGGAGATGGCAACTCTTCATTGGCACGTGAAGCCAAAAATCATTTTGGAATCAAATGCCACAATGATTGGAATGGCGACAGATTTTATCAAATGGATGACGAAGTGGGAAAGTCATGTTTCCGCAAATATCGCAATGTAAGCAACTCTTACGATGACCACTCCGATTTTCTGAGAGGAAGAGACAGGTATGCTTTCCTCTTCGATCTTGACATCACAGATTACAAAGGATGGGCATACGGACTTAAAAAAGCGGGTTATGCCACCAATCCCCAATATGCTCAGATGTTGATACATATCATCGAAGAATATAAGCTTTATCTCTTTGACACAGGTACTTCCATCAATGCCAAAGCACTGATTCCTCCCAGCCCTTCTCAACTCGAAGCCCTCAAAGAATTGAAACCTGAGAAAAGCTCCCCTCTGTATAAGTTTTCTCTCAATCGCACCATCTATACCAAGAACAATGTGGCATACGTAATTGCAAGTGATAATGATACTTACGCAGGCATTGCCAAGGAATACAATCTATTTACCTCAGAGATATTGAGATTTAACGACCTTAAAAAATCTCAGAAAATCATCCCGGGGACTGTAGTCTATATAGAAAGAAAGAAAAATAAGGCCCAACGCTATATAGATGTTCACGTCGCCGAAAAAGGAGACACTTACTATGAAATCTCACAGAGATATGCCGTAAGACTCTCTTCCATACGAAAGTACAATGATCTGAAAAGCACCGATATATCTCCACGTGAAGGCGATATGGTACTACTTAAAAAACGATAATGAAGTATTCACTTAGGACTCTGAGCATAATTTCTTTTTGCATTGCCGCACTTATTGTTCTGTGCTTAGGCTCATATTATTATGTCACTTTCCGAAAAGAGAATGTCAGGAAAGAGACTGTTTTATATATCTATCACAACACTTCTTATGAGGGATTTCTTGATTCCTTGGAGAATAGTGGCGCCATCACTAATATGCGGAGTTTTAAAAGGGCTGCAAGTCGTAGAAAACTCGCTCTATCTCTGCAAGACGGAAGATATCTTCTTAAAGAAGGGATGAGCAATAATATGATTATCAGGACTATATCCAACAATTGGGAGACTCCCCTCCGATTCGTTTTTCGCGGATATGTACGAACTCCAGAGAGTTTAGCCAATAAATTCGGGAAGGTATTTGAGGCTGATTCATCAGAGTTTATCGAAGCCCTCAGAGACACCTCCCTGATGCATACATTCGGTTTTAAGAATGAAAGTTATCTTGGGATGTTCATCCCCAACACCTATGAGATGTACTGGACCACATCGCCCGCTGATGTTCTCAAGCGATTCAAAAAAGAATATGATGCATTTTGGAATGAAGAGAGGAGTGCCAAAGCTAAAGCTATGAATTTTTCTAAAGAAGATGTCTCTACATTGGCTTCTATTGTGTGCGAAGAGACCAATAATGAAGTTGAAATGCACAAAATAGCTGGTGTATATATCAACCGGCTGCACAAGAGAATGCCACTTCAGGCCTGCCCCACCATCAAATATGCTCATTTGGATACTGAGCCCAACATGACTAGAATGTTGTCACGTCATTTGAAAGTCAAATCTCCTTACAACACCTACACCCACTACGGACTTCCCCCGGGCGTGATAACAATACCTCCCGTCATAGCTATAGATGCGGTACTGAATTACGAGAAAACAGATTATTTATATTTCTGTGCAAAGCCTGAATTTGACGGCACACACAATTTCTCCAAGACATATTCTCAACACAAGCGTTATTCTGAAGCCTACAATAAAGCATACATCCAGAGAGAACGTGAAAAAGCAAAAGCGGCTAAAGAAGCTACGGTCTCAACTCTTTAGAATATTTATCCCACTGCTCCATTATGTCGACTGCCTTCAGCATGATCGGCTCATCGCCATTGATGACTTTATAAAAATTATCTCTTGAGAAAAGATTGCCGGCCATTAGAGCCTTGATGTAAGTCTTTATCTCTTTTTCGGATGTTTTTAGTTGAGCAGGATTGGGCTTAATTCCCTTAGTCTCAGCAAGATTTACCACTTCATTGATTATTTCTGAAGAGACAGAGAATTTCTTGTCGAACTTCTCAAAATTGGGATATTTGGATATCAGCGAACTTCTGTTACGGTCGCACATAGCGTTTACATACTCTACTACCACACCTCTACGAATAAGAGAAGCATAATACTGCGAATAACCTGAGGTATCCTGGGGGATGAAAACATCAGGCATGATACCGCCTCCGCCAAAAACTGTCCTACCGGTCTTGATGGTTTTGTATTTGAGACTGTCCGGGAAATGTATACTGTCTCGGCTAAATGATTCCCCGTGGGCAAATCTCTCATAAAAATTAGTATAGTACTGTTCAGTATTCCCTTTTTCGTATGGAGCCTGTATCACCCTGCCAGAGGGTGTATGATAGCGGGCTATGGTAAGCCTGATTACAGATCCATCAGATAGTGGAAGCACCTGCTGCACAAGCCCTTTACCAAATGAGCGACGTCCTATGACAATACCTCTGTCATTATCCTGCACTGCACCTGCCACGATTTCACTTGCGGAGGCAGAATTTTCATCAATCATTACCACAAGCGGTCCATTCTTGAACCTCCCCTTACCGTCAGCATATTCGCTCATCTTGGGTTTAGATTTCCCTTCTGTATAGACGATGAGTGAGCCCTTTTCCAAGAAATCGTTTGATATCTGAATTGCAGCATCAAGATACCCTCCTGAATTGCTTCTCAGGTCGAGAATAATACCTTTGACAGGGACTTTACATTCATCGATAGCTTTGATTATTTCATCGTGAGAAGTAGCGGCAAATCGGCTCAACTTGATATAGAGAAATCCATCTTTGGGCTGATACACAGCATCTACGCTGTAGAGTGGTATTCTATCCCTTACTACAGTAAAATGGAGTGGAGACTTCTCCCCTTCTCTACTGATGGTCATATCTACTTTGGTCCCTTTTTTACCTCGCAGATATTTGTAAACTTTTTCATTGGTCAGTGATATATGTGCTATGTTCTCTCCGTTTACCGATAATATCTTGTCGCCTGCAAGTATCCCCACCTTTTCGCATGGTCCCCCCGCTACCGGAGACTGCACTGTGAGAGTATCATGAATAATGGCAAATTCAATCCCTACCCCGTCAAATTCACTTTGCAGTTGCTCATTCATCGCTTTCACATCTTCTGCAGAGATGAAAGAAGAATGTGGGTCAAGTTCCCCGAGAGCAGCTATGATAGCCTGATTGGCTATTTTCTGAAAATTAACTGTGTCGAGATACAAGTTATTGATATAGTAAAGAGTCTGGCCAAATCTTGTAACAGCAGTAGTGACATCTCTCTGAGCGTATGCACATAGAGATAAGATGGCCAATGCAAATGAGAAAAGAATTTTTTTCATGCTTAGTTTTGAACTTTCATATTATACCTCAAAAATCTTGCCTTCCTGCGCCAATGAAGCGTTTGGGAAGATTTGCCGGGCCTGATTTAGGAGTATCGATGTATCATTATATCTTGAAGAGAAATGTCCTATGATAAGATGCTGTACCCCTGCTTTTTGGGCCACTCTCGCTGCATCCGAAGCTGTACTGTGATACATAGCTGCTGCCTTCTCCTGCAGATCATCAGCAAAGGTGGCCTCGTGATAAAGAAGAGAGACACCAGCATCTCTGAGCCACTTCGCCTCCTCTTCAAAAGTGGAAGTATCACTGCAATAAGCGAATACTTTACCATGATAAGAGAAAATGTAGCCAAATGTGGGGACAGAATGTCGAAGAGGGAACGAACTTACTTGTAGGTACGGGGTATCGATAATATTTTCAGGAGAAGAAGAAGTTATCTCATGAAACTTTATATCATATCCTGCATCTTGTCCGAAGTGCTCATTATAAAAATCAAGAATCTTCTGAAAATCAGCGGGTGCATATATCTGCAGAGGAGAAGTACGATGGAGCATCGACATGGCTGAAAGAAGAGGGAAAATGCCAAAAAGATGGTCTCCGTGAAGATGAGACAGGAAAACACACTCGATATTAACTATCGATATTCCATATCTTTTCAGAAGAAGAGAACACCCTTCTCCGCAATCAATAAGGAACAAACGCCCATGTACATTCAGTACATGAGCGCTTGGATATCTGTTCACTGTCGGAGAAGCTGAAGAAATCCCCAACGTTGTCAGAGAAAAATTCATTATTTGGACTCTTTTTCCATTTTGCTCTTCAGGTCGGCAAGTTCAGAAATATCTCCAAGTGTGGTCTTTTCAAGATTGGCTTTGAGTTTCTTAACTGCTTTCTGGGTCGAAGAAGTCTCGGTATCTTTTTCTTTCACTTTATCTTCACTATCTTTTTTGGGTTCTTCCCAAGTCTTGGTATGAGATAGAATGATCTTCTTACCGGATTTATTGAATTCTACCACTTTGAAATTGAGCTTCTCGTCAACTGCAGCTGTGGTACCATCCTGTTTAACAAGATTTTTGATAGATGCAAAACCTTCGATACCATAAGGAAGAGCGATGGTAGCACCTTTATCAACGAAATTGACAACTGTTCCTTCGTGGATGGAACCGAGGGTAAATACTGTTTCAAATACATCCCAAGGATTCTCTTCAAGTTGTTTGTGACCAAGGCTCAAACGACGATTTTCCTGATCGACCTCGAGAACTACTACTTCGAGGGGATCTCCGATGGAAGTAAACTCTGAAGGATGTTTAATCTTCTTAGTCCAGGAAAGATCGCTGATATGAACAAGTCCGTCAACTCCTTCTTCCAATTCTACGAACACACCGAAATTGGTAAAGTTGCGTACAGTGGCAGTATGTTTGGAATTAATGGGATATTTCTCAGTGATAGTAGCCCAGGGATCTTGTTTGAGCTGTTTGATACCGAGAGACATCTTTCTTTCTTCTCTGTCGAGTGTGAGGATAACTGCTTCTACTTCGTCTCCCACTTTGAGGAAATCCTGTGCACTGCGAAGATGGAGTGACCATGACATCTCTGATACGTGAATAAGACCCTCAACACCTGGCTGAATCTCAATAAATGCACCGTAATCTGCAATAACGACCACTTTACCTTTGACGATGTCACCTACTTTCAAGTTAGGATCGAGAGCGTCCCAAGGATGAGGCTGAAGTTGTTTGAGACCTAAAGCAATACGTTTCTTGGTATCATCAAAATCCAAGATAACCACACTAATCTTCTGATCGAGAGATACGACTTCTTCGGGATGGTTGATTCTGCCCCAAGACAGGTCGGTAATATGGATAAGTCCATCTACACCACCCAAGTCGACAAACACACCATAGGAGGTGATGTTTTTAACTGTACCTTCGAGTATCTGACCTTTTTCGAGTTTGCCGATGATATCAGCTTTCTGTGCTTCGATTTCGGCCTCAATAAGTGCTTTATGTGATACGACTACGTTACGGAATTCGTTATTAATCTTGACCACTTTGAAATCCATAGTCTTATTAACGAAGATATCGTAATCTCTGATGGGTTTGACGTCAATTTGAGATCCGGGAAGGAATGCTTCGATACCGAATACTTCGACTATCATACCACCTTTGGTACGACATTTCACATAGCCTTTTACTATTTCATCTTTTTCGTAAGCTTCATTGACAAGATCCCAAGAACGCAATGAATGAGCTTTTCTATGGGAAAGGATAAGTTGTCCTCTCTTGTCTTCTGCTGTTTCAACATATACTTCTACTGTATCACCTACTTTCAAATCGGGATTGTAGCGGAATTCGGAGATGTTGATGACTCCTTCGCTCTTGTAACCTATGTTGACAAGAACTTCTCTTTTGTTGACTGCCATAACAGTACCCTCTACCACTTCGTTCTCAACTACTTTGGAAAGAGTCTGATTATAGCTGTCATCGATGGATTTTTTATCTACATCGTAAGGTGCATCTTTTTCAAAGCTGTCCCAGTCAAATTTGTCAACCGGTACAGATGCATTGCTTTTGCGTTTTTTAGTGGCATCCACTATAGGGGTAGCCTCTGTTTCTTGAAATGCGTCAATAGTTTCCTCGGCGCTTTTTTCTTTTTGAAGTTCGATATTTTCATCGTTCTCCAACACTTGTTTTTCTTTTGTCATTGTTTTTAATTACTTAACCAACAAGGCGTTAAACATTATTTGTAAATTTCCTTTCGGAAGGGCTGCAAAAGTAGGTACTATTTCGTTGATTTCCAAAAAATTTCGATATTTGCGACCTGTTTCATTATTATCGATATGAGTTACTTGGAATTGTTTTTACTCGCTGTGGGATTGTGCTTTGACACTTTTGCAGTCTCTTTGATGGGTGGCATCTGCCTCCAAAGGAGACTGAAATGGTGGGAAGTGTGCAAAATTATCTTCTGTTTCGGCTTTTTTCAAGCCGGCTTCACATTTCTAGGATGGTTATTGGGATACAGCGTCAGTTCATATATAGAAAAAATAGACCATTGGGTAGCATTTATCCTCCTATGCTACATAGGCGGTAAAATGGTGTGGGAGAGCTTCTCAAAGAAGGGAGAGAAAGACAAGTCATCAAGTGACAACACAGATTTGCTGAACATCAAACAGCTAATAACTCTCTCCATCGCCACGAGCATAGATGCCCTCGCAGTAGGCATCTCATTGGCAATGATAGATTTGCCAGGCATAAAGGTAGGTATCGAAGAGTTGATGATTTTACTCGTCACAAGCATAGCCTCCGCGATAGGGCTGTTCAGTGGCAAAAAGCTTGGTCCGAAGTTTGGAAAGCACTCCGAACTTGTAGGCGGCATTATTTTGATACTCATAGGAGTAAAAATTTTATTAGAGCATCTCATATCTTAATATATTTTTTTACCTTTGTGCGTTTTTAAAATAATTCTATCACAAATGGACGATTATGGTGGTTCGTGTTGCTGCTATAACAAGACAAAAGTTCTTGCTTGTACATTCTCGTGCAGGTAAATACCCCATTTTCGACCCCTCTAAATTTCGAGTCCGATGGTAAATCTACTTCAATGCAGATTTATTAACCATATAAAGACTCGAAACAATGATCAAAATTTTTTACAAGGATAAAGGTATTATATCAACTTCAGATTCCATCGCTCTGTTGGACGACTTGGGATTTGATGATGTTCTGTGGATAGATCTTTTCAATCCGGAGGGCGACGAAAAAAGGTCTGTGGAGACATTCTTAAATACCACTTTACAATCACGGGCACAAGCGGAAGAGATTGAATCTTCATCTCGCTACTCCGAAGGAGAACGCACCATATTTCTCAACACTAATTTCTTGATTCCGGGCCCTGATGAATACTCCACAGAGAGCGTTTCCTTCATACTTTGTGAAGGCATCATCGTATCTGTAAGGAATGTCCAGTTGAGAAGTTTCGGAGACATTCAGAGAAGAATCTTGATGAATCACAAACTCTATCCTACCGGCTATCATGTTTTTATTGGCATCATCGAAAATCGTATCGACCTCGATGCTGACATGATTGAGCTTATGTCCAAAGAGATAGATTCATATTCCAAGAAAGTCAGTACTGGTAAAAATGTCAATGAAGAATTTCTTTTGGATATCAATCAGTTACAAGAGAATACGATGATGGTGCGCGAAAACGTGGTCGATAAACAACGAATGGTCTCTTCTATCCTCAAAAGTGATAAATTCCCCCGTGATATGTATAGCAAACTCAATGTCATCAACAAAGACATCGGTTCGCTCATCAACCACACCAATTTCAGTTTCGAACGTCTCGATTATCTGCAAAACACAGTGTTGGGTCTTATCAATCTCGAGCAGAACAAGATTATGAAAATCTTTACTTTCGTATCTCTGCTATTGATGCCTCCCACCCTCATTGCTTCTGTCTATGGTATGAACATCAATCTTCCTATGTTGGGAGGAAGGTGGGATTTCACAATACTTATGGCTGTCATGCTCCTGACCATTATTTGCGTTCTTGTTATCTTCAGAAAGAGAAAAATGCTTTAAACTATTATATATGGCAAACGAAATTCGTGATATAAACCTTTGGCCTGAAGGTCACAGGAAGATTGAATGGGTCAAAAGTAATATGTCCCTTCTGAGAAATATCGAACAAGATTTTATTAAAGAACAGCCCTTTAAAGGTTTGAAGGTGGCCCTTTCCATCCACCTTGAAGCCAAAACCGCATATCTATGCAAAGTTTTGGCAGCCGGAGGTGCCGAAATGTATGTCACCGGTTCCAATCCACTCTCCACTCAGGATGATGTGGCAGCCGCCTTGGTACACGACGGACTTAATGTCTTTGCTTGGCACGGATGCACCCCTGAAGAATATCATCATCATATTTCCAAAGTCATAGAAGTGGGGCCAAATATCATTATCGATGATGGGGGCGATTTGGTTCACCTTATCCACAACGAGTACCCTCAACTTATCAAAAATGTCCTCGGTGGATGCGAGGAGACTACCACAGGCATTATGAGACTTATCGCGATGAATCACGAAAAGAGGCTCCTCTTCCCTATGGTTTTGGTCAATAATGCCAAGTGCAAATATCTCTTTGACAATCGCTACGGCACCGGTCAATCGGTGTGGAATGGCATAGATAGTACCACCAACCTCATAGTTGCCGGCAAGATAGCAGTTGTGGCAGGTTATGGATGGTGCGGCAAGGGTGTTGCCATGAGGGCCAAAGGACTTGGAGCATCAGTAATCGTCACAGAGATTGACCCCGTGAAAGCCATTGAAGCCGTTATGGATGGCTTCAAAGTGATGTCTATGGACGAAGCTGCTCTCGTAGGAGACATTTTCGTCACAGTGACAGGATGTTGTGATGTTATCACCGAAAAACATTTCTTAAAAATGAAAGATGGTGCCATCTGCTGCAATGCCGGTCATTTTGACTGCGAAGTGGATGTAGCCGGTCTTAAGAAGATGGCTACAGATTCTTGGATTGCCCGTCGCAACATTATGGGTTACAAGCTTTCCAATGGAAAGAAGATTTACATTTTGGCAGAGGGACGTTTGGTCAATCTCGCCTCTGGAGATGGCCACCCAGCTGAAATAATGGATATGAGTTTTGCCATTCAGGCTCTCAGTGCCAGATATATAGTTCAACATCATGGAGATTTCCACGCCATGATTATCGACGTCCCCGAAGAAATAGATCATAAAGTAGCTGCCATGAAGCTTAAATTCTGGCAGTTAAGTATTGACCATCTGACTGACAAACAGGCGAAATATCTAAGCGAAGGACACTAATATTTATTTTGTTTTCAACATCAAAAACCATTAAATTCGCACCATTATTATTCAACACAAAAAGATGCCTAAAGTTAAGTTCTACCAGGGAGAGGAAATCCCTCTCGAATTTCACAGAGTCAGAATCGTTCAAAAAGTTCGCCTTCTTCCCATCGACCAGAGATACAAAGCTCTCAAAGAGGCCGGATTCAACACATATAGACTAAATTCAGAAGATGTATTTCTGGATATGCTTACTGATAGTGGTACAAACGCCATGAGCGATGTCCAGCTATCATCTATGATGCGCGCAGATGATGCTTATGCAGGTTCCAAATCATTTCAAAGACTTGAAAAAGCCATTTTAGACGTATTCGGTAAAAAATATGTCATTCCTGCTCATCAGGGACGTGCAGCAGAACATGTAATAGCAAGATCTCTCGTCAAGAAGGGAGATGTAATTCC
The DNA here is from genome assembly GCA_964388595.1 of uncultured Muribaculaceae bacterium. Taxonomy (GTDB): domain Bacteria; phylum Bacteroidota; class Bacteroidia; order Bacteroidales; family UBA932; genus CAYMAX01. Next base: position 2,337 of record CAYMAX010000012.1, on the reverse strand, counting down.
CATGAATTACCATTTCGGAAGTACTGTCAACCACATTACTTTGGCAGGAGGTCAAGTAGTGGAGCTCATTGACCCTTCAGCTCTCAATTCCCATTCAGACGATCCATTCAAAGGCAATGTAGACATTTCCAGACTTGAAGAGTGTATCAAGAAATACGGAGCCGACCATATTCCTTTTATCAGAATGGAAGCTTCCACCAATCTTATCGGTGGCCAGCCTTTCTCCATTGACAATTACCGCAAGGTCCGCAAAGTAGCCGACAAATATGGCATCAGGGTGATGTTGGACGCCACTCTCCTTGGAGAAAACGCTTATCTGGTCACACAGCGTGAAGAAGAATTCAAAAATACTCCACTCAAAGATGTATTACGTCTTTTCGCTGATTTGGCTGATATCGTTTATTTCTCTGCCAGGAAGCTTTCATGCGCCAGAGGAGCAGTTATCTGCACAGATTGTCTTCAGGACAAATATACTATGGACCAGGTTGTCGCTGTATTTGAAGGTTATGTCACATACGGCGGTATGTCCATGAAAGAGATAGAAGCTATCGCTACCGGTCTTTATGAAGCCTGTGACGAAGATTACATCTGTCAAAGTCCATCATTTATCAAATATTTTGTCAACGAAGCAGTAAAAATGGGCATACCTATGGTCACCCCTCCGGGTGTTCTCGGAGCACACATAGATGCCAAACTATTCTGCGACCATCTTCCCGTGAAGGATTACCCCGCAAGTGCTGTGGCAGCTGGTCTGTTCATCTGCTCAGGTATTCGCAGCATGGAGGGAGGCACAGCTTCAGAATATCGTAATGACGAGCCCGATTATCAGGCAGATATGGAGCTTGTTCGTATGGCATTCCCTCGTAAAGTATTTACCTTGTCACAAACACTTTACGCACTTGACAGACTAAAATGGCTCTACGACCACAGACACATCCTGGGCCCCATGGAATATCACGACTTACCGGGTATGGTACGTTGCTTCCGCACCCCTCTCAGACCCAAGACCGACTGGCCTGAAAAGTTGATAGCACAATTCAAAAAAGATTTCGGAGAGAGCTTGTAAAAGATTAGTAATCTATCTTGTGATAGGTCACATCTTCATCCAACAAATTATTAAATTTGATTCTCAGCCCCTTGATTCCGGGCGCTACATATTCTCCTTTTAGAGGAAATGTGACATACCCGTATGTTGCGAAGTTGGGAAAGTCACCTTCTGCATCGTGATGAAAATCGAGACAATAATATCCATCCACGATAGGATTGACCACTGTAGTATCAGTTGCAAGATTGACCTTGTGAGTAATCAGATTTTTGCTTGCAAAATAGGAAAACTTGATGGTAAGATATCTATCGGCACCATATATACCGCCTGATGTCCACATAGAAAGAGCATCAGCCCCATCTGTCCCGAGAGTATCCGGAGAATGAACCTTCACAATATCTTTGGTAAGGACATCTTCCACCATCTGGATATTTCCAAAATAGTAAACATTATTGTCGGGAGTAAATGTAAAGTAGACTATGCATCTCTCATTATTCACCGGCTGGTAATTAGTCATTTCCTTATAATTGGAAGGATATATTACCAGAGAATCGTCTGAAACAAATCGATAAGGAAATTCAGGTTGAACTTCATCTGCACCCACTACCACAGTTGAAAAACAGGAATAAATGACTTCCGGTTCGTCATTGCACGAAGTGAAAAGGAAAATGGGCAGGAGAAAAAACAATGTGATTTTGAAAAAATGTTTCATTGCTTGAGTATTTTAATCGTACAAATATAACAACTTTTATAAGAGGCCTCTATTTCTTTTTGACACTCCAACCAAATTTACCGATAAATTTACCGAGTGTAAAGTACTCTCCGTGAGAATATGCGATAGGACAAGCTTTGTCGAGACGCAACTTCTGGGTTTTAGGATCGATTAGTGAACTATCTATCCTGACGTTGACCACATCTGCCAAAAACATATCATGAGACCCGAGAGGGATAATGTCTCTTACTTTACATTCTATGGAGACGGGAGATTCCCCTACCGATGGTGCAGCCACTACTGAAGACCTTTCGGGAGTGAGATGCATCTTCTCAAATTTATTATAATCTTTCCCGGACCTGACTCCGCACCAATCAACTGCAAAAGCCATATCCCTGGTAGTGAGGTTAATGACAAATTCTCTTGTATTTTTTACTATTTCGTAAGAATATCTCTCTTTTCTTATGGAGACATAGCACATCGGAGGCTCAGAACATACAGTCCCTACCCACGAAGCAGTCATCACATTATACTCACATTCAATATCTCCGCTGCTTATTAATACTGCCGGCAACGGATA